>PBWF01000006.1 GCA_002728935.1 Gammaproteobacteria bacterium
CCAGACTGGGTCAATCGCGACCGATTTGTGCTCTCTAACGGGCACGGGTCAATGTTGATCTATAGCCTCCTGCATCTCACGGGCTATGACGTGTCAATGGATGATTTGAAAGCGTTCAGGCAGCTTGGGTCGTCAACACCTGGCCACCCGGAATATGGCGACACGCCGGGTGTCGAGACAACGACTGGCCCGTTAGGCCAAGGTCTCGCCAATGCTGTGGGAATGGCGCTCGCCGAAAAAATTCTTGCTCAAACGTTCAATGCGTCTGATTCGAGTGGTCATGCGCATACGGTTGTTGACCATCACACCTATGTATTTGCCGGGGATGGTTGCTTGATGGAGGGGATCTCGCACGAGGCCTGCTCACTCGCAGGGACCTGGCAGCTTGGGAAGTTAATTTGCCTCTATGACGATAATGGAATCTCGATTGACGGCGAGGTCAAGGATTGGTTCACCGACGATACGCCAGCACGGTTTCGTGCTTATGGGTGGCAAGTCATTGAGGCGGTTGATGGGCACGACTCGGCTGCCATTGAAGCGGCCATCGCAGCCGCCAAGGCGAACGAAAGCCAGCCCACACTCATTTGCTGTAAAACGCGCATCGGGTTTGGTTCGCCCAATAAAGAAGGAACGGCAGCGAGTCATGGGTCACCCCTTGGCGACGATGAGATTGCAGCAACCCGGCAACGCCTCTCTTGGGAACCTGGCCCCTTTGAGATTCCAGAGGCCGTGTACAACGCTTGGGACGCAAAGTCGGAAGGCGCAGCGCAAGAGGCCGCTTGGAATGAAGCGTTTGCTGCCTACGAGGGGGCGCTGCCGGAGTTAGCCGCCGAATTTAAGCGTCGCCTAGCAGGGCAATTGCCAGACAGTTGGGGCGCTTTTGCCAAGCATGCGCTCGCCTCAGCTCAAGCCGCGGCGACTTCGAAAGCCACTCGACAATCATCGGGCGACTTTATCGCGGAGTTGAGCGAACAACTGCCAGAACTGATCGGCGGCTCTGCAGACCTTTCTGGCTCGAACAGCACGATTTGGGCNGCNGCNGCNCCNGTNACNGGTGCGGNCAATGGNGGNAATTACATCTACTACGGNGTNCGNGAGTTNGCNATGACGGCCATCGCNAGCGGGCTTGCCTTGCACGGNGGACTCATCCCTTTCACCGGGACCTTCTTGATGTTCATGGAGTACGCCCGAAATGCGGTCCGGATGTCGTCCTTAATGGAAGTAGGGGCCATACATGTCTATACCCACGATAGTATTGGCCAGGGAGAGGATGGACCTACGCATCAACCGATCGAACAACTCACTAATTTGAGAACTACGCCGAATTTGTGCGTGTGGCGGCCCTGCGATGCGGTAGAGGTGCGCGCAGCCTGGTGTCATGCCATTAGCCGGCGGCGAGCGCCAACGGCACTTGTATTGTCAAGGCAGTCTGTTGCACACCAATCGCGTTCAGACGAGCAAGTCGCTTTGATTCAACGTGGCGGCTATGTGCTTTTTGATAATGGCGATTCACCAGAGATCATTCTTTTGGCGACTGGATCAGAAGTCGACTTAGCGAGGACCGCAGCCGAGGCGTTAGCGGCTGAAGGCCGCAGCGTGCGGGTAGTCTCGATGCCGTGCGCGGAAGTGTTCGCCGCGCAAGACGAGGAGTATCAGGAACAAGTGTTGCCACGATCGGTTCGTAAGCGTCTGGCTATTGAGGCTGGCCACGGAGATTANTGGCGGAAGTGGGTCGGTCTTGATGGAGACGTGGTCTCCATTGATTCTTTCGGCGCCTCCGGTAAAGGCGGTGACGTCATGGCGCATTTCGGGTTTAGTCATGAGAACGTGCTCGAAATAGCCACAAGGTTGCTCGACAAGGGGGCTTAATGCTGAGCGTTAAAACCTTAGGCGATGTGCCGCTTGCTGGNCAGCGAGTNCTCATNCGCGAAGACTTTAACGTGCCGATCAAAGANGGGCAGGTTACCAGTGATGCAAGAATTCGAGCNGCGCTTCCCTCNCTNAGGNAACTTCTGTCGGCAGGCGTGAGCCAGGTGCTNATTGCATCNCANCTCGGACGCCCCAAAGAAGGGGTCCCTCTCGTAGAGCAACCGGANGTTACCTTGGCACCCGTGGCGGAACGACTCTCGAATTTGCTCGGCGAACCGGTTCGACTGNTTCAGNATTATTTGGGNGGCGCATCGNTGCCTNCCGATCGGNTGGTGTTACTCGAAAACATTCGCCTGTGNNAAGGNGAGAAAGCAAATGANGCAGACTTGGCGNNTGAGCTTGCCCAGCTATGCGACGTATTCGTGATGGACGCCTTCGGCACNGCGCACAGAGCACAGGCGTCAACGTCGGGCGTATCGGCTTTTGCACCCATTGCCTGCGCCGGACCCTTATTAGAGGCAGAGTTAAACGCGCTGAGTCGCGCGCTGGCTGCCCCCGAACGGCCGCTTATTGCTGTCGTGGGCGGTAGCAAAGTGTCAACGAAGCTCGAAGTGCTCTCAGCGCTAAGCGAACAAGTGGATGCGCTGGTTCTAGGAGGCGGCATTGCGAATACTTTCCTGGCGGCGTCTGGGCACTCGGTTGGGCAGTCGCTCTATGAGCCTGAGCTCTTGGACGCAGCAAAGCGCATCATGGACAAAACGCGCATTCCCATGCCGGTTGATGTTGTGGTGGCTGATGCGTTTTCTGAAACGGCGAACATTCGCACGGTGTCCGTCGGCGACGTAGCGGACGCAGAAATGATCTTGGACGTGGGGCCACAGACGGCAGCGGCGCTCTCAGAGGAAATGGAGCGGGCAAAAACGATTATTTGGAATGGTCCGCTTGGNGTCTTCGAGATGTCGCCTTTCGCCGAGGGNACCAAAACGNTGGCAGAGGCTATCGCGGCTTCTGACGCGTTTTCGATTGCTGGCGGCGGTGACACACTTGCTGCCATCGAGCAATTTGGAGTGACCGATGCGATTAGCTACATTTCAACGGGCGGAGGCGCGTTTTTGGAATTTGTTGAAGGGAAGACGCTGCCNGCTATTGCAGCGCTTGAAGCGTTGACCGACAAGGGAAAATGACCAANTGGGANGAATGGTCAGCAGAGCGCAAGCGGCTNNCCCAAAATAGGGTTGTNAATAGCGTTGTTTAGAGGNCTNCGTTTCTTGGCATAACCGCGCACCGGCCAAAAGGAGACCCTTGAAAAGAGACCGCTCGCGACGAGTTTAAAAGACGATTAGGGAACACTGGCTGAGAGTAGGCTCAAAAAAAGATAAGACAGAGTTAAGACAATGTTCAGACAAGAATTAGGCAGCGATCAATCATCGCATTAAATCGGCGCATAAAGAGAACCCAGATAAAGAACCCATATAAAGAACTCAGATAAAAGATAGTCAGACAAAAGATAGAAAGCACACTAAGAGGAGAGCGGTATGGCATTGGTAAGTATGCGACAACTGCTGGATCACGCAGCGGAACGCGGGTACGGCGTCCCGGCTTTCAACGTGAACAATCTGGAACAAATGCGGGCCATCATGGAGGGCGCCGCCAAGACAGATAGCCCGGTCATCGTTCAAGCCTCTGCCGGCGCCCGTAAGTACGCTGGGGCGAATTTCTTAAGACATTTGATACTGGCTGCCATCGAAGAATTTCCCGATATTCCTGTTGTAATGCACCAAGATCACGGCGCATCCCCAGCTGCGTGCCAGAGGTCGATCCAACTTGGTTTTTCTTCGGTCATGATGGATGGCTCGCTGCTAGAGGATCAGAAAACGCCGGCGAGCTATCAGTACAACGTTGAAGTCACGCGGCGCACCGTTGAGATGGCTCACGCCTGCGGAGTTACCGTTGAAGGTGAACTAGGATGTCTAGGGTCCCTTGAGACAGGTGAAGCCGGCGAAGAAGATGGCGTTGGCGCTAGCGGGACCTTGTCCTTGGATCAGTTGCTGACCGATCCTGATCAAGCTGCCGACTTCATCGACCAAACGGGTTGTGATGCGTTGGCCATTGCTATCGGTACCAGTCATGGCGCTTACAAGTTTTCCCGTCCGCCAACGGGCGACATCCTAGCCATTGACAGGATTAAGGCGATTCACGAGAGAATCCCTGACACTCACCTTGTGATGCACGGGTCGTCTAGTGTCCCTCAAGATTGGTTACAAGTGATCAATGAATCAGGAGGCGAGATCCCAGAAACGTACGGCGTACCTGTTGAAGAAATTCAAGAAGGTATCAAGCATGGGGTTCGCAAGGTCAATATTGATACCGACCTGCGCCTCGCCTCAACAGGTGCGATTAGGCGATTCCTGAGAGACAACACCAGCGAATTCGACCCCCGTAAATATTTGCAAGTAGCCACCGACGCCATGAAAGAGATTGTGATCGCTCGCTACGAGGCGTTTGGCACGGCGGGCAATGCGTCGCTGATCAAACCGATCCCGCTTGATGCCATGGCGCTTCGTTACCAAGGCGCATGACAGATTCCCTGGCGCGCTTGAATGATGTGTTTTCGGCTGAAGATCTGCTAACGAGCCCAGCCGACCTTAAGAATTATGGCCAAGATTGGTCAAGATTTTTCGTGCCAAACCCTTCCGCGGTTGTGTTTCCCCGAGAAAAAGCACAGGTTGAAGCGCTCGTTCGTATTGCCAATGAGTCGGGTCTAAAGCTTGTGCCCTCTGGTGGCCGAACAGGGTTGTCGGGTGGAGCCACCGCGTGTGATGGCGAGGTGGTTGTTAGCTTCGAGCGAATGCGAGCCATTATCGATTTCGTTGAAGAGGATCAGTTGGTTCGCCTTGAGCCAGGCTGTGTGACCGCCTCACTGCAACAGTTTGCCGAGTCACAGGGGCTTTACTATCCAGTGGATTTTGCTTCCTCGGGGTCGAGCCAAATCGGCGGCAACATTGCCACCAACGCCGGTGGCATCAAAGTACTGCGCTATGGATTAACCCGTGCCTGGGTAGCCGGTCTNTCGGTGGTCACGGGNCAAGGTCGAGCNATGACGCTGAATGCNGGACTCGTCAAAAATGCNACNGGTCCNGATTTACANCANCTGTTCATCGGNTCNGAAGGCATATTTGGCATNGTCACNGAAGCATGGATGCGCCTTACGAGTNCGCCAAAGTCCCTTCGGGTGATGGTGCTCGGNGTCGCCCAAATGGAGCACGCGNTGTCCGTCTTGACNCGTTGTCGACAGGCGCTNTCGCTGACTGCCTTTGAGTTTTTTTCGGCGGCGGCAGTGGACCANGTTGTNCAGCATTCGGGTGAACCATCNTCGCTTCCCGACGCGCCTTTTTNTGTGTTGGTTGAGTACGAGTCGGANGCGNTAGTTGATCCTGGTACGGACATGTTCGAGTCCCTTTACCAAGCGGAGNTNGTGACCGATGGNGTGCTNGCTCAGAGCGAACGTGACAATCAGAGGCTCTGGCGTTACCGAGAGGGNATCTCCGAGGCTATTACGCCAAGAACGCCTTACAAGCACGATTTGTCGGTCAATATTCATCAGGCTCCAGCATTTCTAAGGGCCGTCGATGAATTGGTCAATCGCATGGCGAGCGACGCTGAGGTCATTTGGTTTGGGCACATCGGCGATGGCAATGTGCATCTCAATATTTTGAGACCAATCGATCAGCCGATCGCGGCATTTAAGGCAGCGTGCGAGCCGCTCGGTGACGCCATAATGAGTGTTGTGCAGGAATTTAGCGGCAGCGTATCGGCAGAACACGGGGTTGGATTATTAAAAAAACGCTATCTTCAATATACTCGCTCTTCCGCTGAAATCGATCAAATCAAAGTTTTGAAGCAGGCGCTGGACCCTCTGGGGGTCATGAATCCTGGGAAAATTCTCGACCTTTAGGTCCGATTCAGAATCTTGATGTCATCGCCGTCGTCAACGATCAGCGCATCGGCGCCGCGCATGGCAAACAGGCCGCAAGTGACAACTCCTGGCCAATCATTGATCTCCGATTCCAATCGTGCTGGATCTTCGATATCAAGATCGTGCACATCAAGAATGGCATTACCGTTATCGGTGATGACCCCCTCGCGCCATACCGGCGCTCCTCCAATTGCGACGAGACGCCTCGCAACAAGCGATCGCGCCATGGGTATCACTTCAACCGGTAACGGGAAAGCGCCTAGACGCCGAACTTGCTTAGACGCATCGGCAATACAGACAAAGGTGGTTGAAGCAGCCGCGACGATTTTCTCCCGCGTCAATGCTGCCCCGCCCCCTTTAATCATATTGAAGCTGGCATCGATCTCGTCAGCACCATCGACATAGATGGAAAGCAACCCAGCATCATTTAAGGAAGCAATGGGTATACCGTGCGAGCGCAAGCGCTCGGCCGTGGCTTCAGAGCTCGCGACAGCAGCCTCAAACCGATGGCGGTTTGGGGCCAGCGCGTCGATGAAGCAATTGGCGGTCGAGCCTGTGCCCACACCAATGATGGTTTCGGGCGTTAAAAAGCGGTCAATATAGTCGGCCGCGGCTTTACCAATTTTCTCTTTGACGGGTTCGGTCGTCATGTTTATTCGGGCCATTTAGAGGATCGAGGTACACTGGTCACGTTAGACAAGGATGCCTCCGTGGACAAGACCATAAGAAAGATTTTAGAAGCTGACATTTATGATTTGGTGCAGGAAACGCCGCTAACCAAAGCGCCGAGACTGTCAGCAAAAGTTGGTCGAGGGGTACTTTTAAAGCGCGAGGACTTGCAAGAAATCTTTAGCTTTAAGGTGCGAGGGGCTTACAACCTGATGCGCCAGTTACCCCATGCAGCTCGGGTGCGCGGGGTGATTACAGCATCAGCCGGCAATCACGCCCAAGGCGTGGCGCTTGCCGGACAGACGCTAAACATTCCCGTCACTATCGTCATGGGTGTCAACACGCCCGCGATCAAGCGCGATGCGGTCAAGGCGAGAGGTGCCAAGATTAAACTTGTTGGTGAGAATTATGATGCGGCCGCGGCTCATGCGGCGCAGCTGGCTCGAGAGCGAGGATTGACCTTGGTCCCGCCCTTTGATCACGAGGACGTCATTGCTGGACAGGGTACNATCGGCATGGAAATACTGCGCCAAGTGCGTGGCCCGGTCGGATCGATATTCGTGCCGGTAGGCGGCGGCGGTCTAATCGCGGGCGTCGCGAGTTACGTCAAAGCGCTTCGTCCAGAGGTCAAGATTATCGGCGTTGAAGCAGAGGGTTCGGCCGGCATGACCGAGGCACTTAGAGCCGGTCGCCGAGTTAAATTGCCTGCGCAGACGCTTGATCAGTTCGCGGATGGCACAGCGGTAAGGCAGGTCGGAGCCAAACCCTTCAATATCGCGAGGCGGCTAGTGGACGAGATGATAACCGTCTCCATCGACGAGATATGCGCAGCGATCAGGGATATTTTTGAGGACACGCGGGTCATCTCCGAGCCGGCAGGCGCACTCGCTGTTGCTGGCCTAAAGAAATGGGTGGGTCAGGCGCCTGATGGCGCAGAAGGTCAGGACATTGCTGTCGTGAGTGGCGCCAACATCAACTTTGACCGGTTAAGGCATATATCCGAGCGAACTTCATTTGGCGCAAAAACGGAATTACTGCTTGGCGTCACGATTCCAGAGAAACCTGGGAGTTTTCTGGCGTTTTGCAAAACCCTGGGTCGGCAAAACATTACCGAGTTCAACTACCGCTATTTCGGAGAAGGAGATGCGCAGGTTCTGGTCGGTATTGAGACTGGGGGATCGCAGGGCGAGCGTCGCCCACTGCTTAAACGGTTAACTAAACGATACCCCGTGACGGAGCTTAGCGACAACGAATTAGCGGTGCTCCATGTCCGTCATATGGTCGGCGGTCGTAGCCCTACGCTCGAGTCGGAAAGCCTATACCGGGTCGAGTTCCCAGAACGGCCGGGTGCGCTATTGAATTTTCTCGAGGGGTTGGGCGGTGAGCACAACATCACCTTGTTCCATTATAGAAACCATGGCGCCGCGTTTGGCCGAGTGTTAATCGGGCTTCAAGGGGCAGAGCATCAATCGAAAGCATTAGCTCGGCGCCTCCAATCGATCGGCTATCGCTTTTGGGAGGAGTCAGAGAATCCTGCGCGTGACCTCTTCTTGTAAGAATCTTGTGCGCTCATCCACATCGTGCTCCAGGAATTGGTCTTCGAAGACTAGAAGTCTTGAATCCTCGATGTGGTCGATATAGAGCTTTGCTTGAAGGTGATCGAATTCGTGTTGGAAAACGGTGGCCGTAAAACCAGTCACTTCCGTGTGCTGGGGCTTGCCTCCCCTGTCGTAGTAATCAATCGCGATGCGCTGTGGGCGGACCACGAATCCACGGAGCCCAGGAACCGACAAACATCCCTCCCAATACCCTTGGCGTGAATCGTCTAGCACCCGGATAACGGGATTGACGTAGACGGTCAGCGGAACCGTCTCAAGGTCACCGTAGCGGTGAGGCCCGCCAGGAATATGAACTAGGGCGACTTGTACCCGCTCATTAATTTGGGGCGCTGCGAGCCCAATCCCACCAGACGCAGCGAGCGTGTCAGTTAGATCCTCAACGAGTTGGTCAAAGGCGGGTGAGCCGATGGACTCAACCGGGTAGGGCTCCGCTGCTTCCCTGAGAGTGGGATGCCCCATGCGGATGATCTCTCTAACGGTCATGACTGGATTCCTCAAGTGAAGCTGGAGAAGACACGGTTATCAATGCTTGGTCGGTTAGTACAACATCGAGCGGCCGATCCCAAGGGGCAGGCGACCAATTGGACGTGATTTCTTGACCTTGATGCGCGCAGCCCACTTTAAGCGGAAGATTGGAGGCTTGGCCCATATCATCAAACAGGCGGTCGTAATACCCACCGCCAAACCCTAGGCGATCTCCCTTTCGGGTGTAGCCGACTACAGGGGTCAGGATAATGTCATGGTCGGTTGGGGTAACGACCCCAGCTGCTGTGTGCCGTGGTGTCCAAGCGCCAAACTTGTCTCTCGTAAAGCTTGTGGATCCTGTGACGCGCTGGAACGTGAGTAAGCCTTCTTTCTTATCGGGCACCACGGGTAGGGTGCAGCATTTGCCAGACTTCAGCGCCGCGCGCATGATCGGAATTGGATTAATTTCGCCATCGATGGGCCAATAAAAGGCGATAGTCGATGCGCTAGTGAAGTAAGAGCTCGACATGGCGATCTCGCACATAGTGGCCGATGCATGGTTCTGCTCCGAAGGCGTTAGCGCCTGGCGGAAAGCGCGCATCTTTCGACGCATGACGGTACGTTGGCTGGTTTCCGTCATAATAGTTGGCTGTACTTGGTTTCGATTAAAACGCTGGATTCGATAATGTTGCTCCGGCGCTCAAATCTTTGCGAGCAACCCTGATGTCTATCGCATGAGCAATCAAAAACGTTGGGCTTGCGAAAGGGTGTTGGCGGTCTCGTCACTAGGCGCTCGATAAATGATCGCTGCTGGAAGCGAGTAGTCCCCCGAGTTGCCGCTGTCGGAAAAGTCCTTGAACCCTTTGGCTCAAGGCGGTGGTCCCTAACGAACATCAGGCATCCCGCCGTAGCAGGCACGCGCAACAGTGTCGAAAAAAGACCCCCTGGTGGTTACATAAAGGGTCGAGAGCATTTCAACTGGCTAACAACCCAGGGGATGAGCGGATTATAGCAGGGTCTTTGATGCTACCGCTGGCCCTCGTTGACTCCCTCGGTGGATTACTCTGANTTTATGGCGGTATCAGGGCTGTGCGGTTACGTCTTCATCGTGTCTTTTTCGCGGCTTTATCGCATCTGGGCTGCTTGCGTGAGTACAAGGCATTTCCAGTGAGTATGGATGAACAGAGAGGCTGTTGAGCAAGAGGTATAGCAGTCTTAACTGGCGCTAGCGGTGTTTGAGCGTTTCAACCAAAGCGCATATCCGGTCTTCCGCGTTGGATAGGGTGAGAGCAGCTGAGCCTTTGTCATTTTCTAGCGCTTCTCGATCTCGGGTAGCCGTCAAGAGCTCATTGGCAATGTTGAGCGCAGCCATGACCGCAACTCGATCAAGGCCCATAACGGTACGAGCGCTCTTCACCTCTCGCATTTTTTTGTCGAGATAGTGAGCAGAGTCACGCAATGCTTGAACCTCATCGGGGGGACAGCTGACTTTAAACGACTTATCGAAGATAGAAATCGAAATCGTCTCCTGCTCAGACATATCAGGCTTGCTCCAGCAATTTTAGACGGTTGATCATTGCCTCGAGCTTTCCTTTGACCACGAGATTCTTGTCGAGCAACTGTTTCCTTTCTTGCCGCCAACGTTGTTGTTCAAGTTCTAATGCTTGATGTTGCTGGATAAGTTGCGCGCAGAGCGTTTCGAGTTCAGCAAGTTTTGNGTTCAAAGTGGGTTGATCGTCCATACTGCTGCCCGGGTNGTNANNCGGTATTATGACCCAGCCATGACTGAGGTCAATGTGGGTGCCAAAACNNCCCACTGACGCAANTGNTAAGCTCTCAANCAATANCCTANGNATTGACTTGATCGTATGACTCNACCCAGTGACATGTTTAATGATCTCCAGTCCGCTTTAAAGCAAGCGGGCGCGGCAATGGGCGCGAGTGAGCTGCATGGCGTGTTAACGGCCCATGCGGCCAAGAGCGGGTACGATGAGTTCGGTGCGCAATTGGCCATCAATGCGTGGCTTGATATTGAATCACCATCGGCTGAGCTGCGTCAGCGGGT
>PBWF01000093.1 GCA_002728935.1 Gammaproteobacteria bacterium
GCTCAAGCTAATGCGCAGCCTCAGTTAGCCCTTTCGTTGATCAGGTAGGCGTTAAGCGAGATAGACTCGCTGAAATAGCTTTCTCAAAATCATGTCTTAAGTATCTGCGTGGGAACTGCACATCCTTGGGCAGATGTTTACCTGCCCACTGCTGCCTAGCACTTAATTCGTTGACACCCTAAAACCCTCTCAAAATCTCCGTAGGTTCCTATAGATACACAGGGGGTGGGGTGGCCTCCTGCCCGGTGGGGTCTAGCAAGGTTTGGGCAACAACAGGAAAGAATTTCTTGGTACCTAAAGTGGTACCTAAAGGACAGCTGCGCTGGAATTATAAGCAAAAAAGCTAATAAAATCAGAGTTTAATAAGAAAATAATGGCGGACCGGACGGGACTCGAACCCGCGACCTCCGGCGTGACAGGCCGGCATTCTAACCAGCTGAACTACCGGTCCATAGAATGAAGTCTGGTGGGTGTTGCAGGGGTCGAACCTGCGACCTACGGCTTGTAAGGCCGTCGCTCTCCCAACTGAGCTAAACACCCAAAACTTGAGAAGCGCAATTGTACACGGGCGCTGTTCCGTGTCAATCAAGTGATTGACTCAAGCCCTCAACAACCGCGCATTTAACCTATTGAGTAAACACGTCTTTTTCTAGTTCGGTCGCAAACACCCTTTAACTTCCGAATAAAAAAATGATAACAAAAAAGTTGACCGCTTTTCCCATGCTAGAGCCTTTTTTTGTTTCATGCGAACAGATGTGACAAAAGTGTGATAGACGCGAGAGAGTGTGAACCCTATTCGGAGCCTCTAGGAGGGTTTCGATGACGTCCCCTTCTAATAGCTTGCTGGTTGATTTGACTGACGAGGAAGCAGTAATGCTTCAGGCACTAGGGCATTTTGGCAGTGCGCTAACAGCCCTTGACCACGATCCAAAGTCGCTTGCAAAAGTTGCACTCATATTCTCAGCCACTGGCTTTGCCGCCTACGGTTGCTTCGAGGATTTCGCTGAAGAAAGCCAGCAGCTTTACTAGTCAATTAAGTCGACGTTTGGGGGGTTTCCAGAACATGAGGTCTTCCACTGATTGTCGAAACTAGCGTTAAGAAAGGCAGCTTCATAAGCTGCCTTTTTTTGTTAAGCAGTTTTCAAAAACCCGCTCTGATGTATCTGCTCTAGTACAACTCATAATCAGACAGATGTTCACACGCCCCCGGTGTCTAAGTGTTCTAATGAAACTTGGGAGTATGTGGTGAGCAGTAGTCGGACTTAGATTAAGGCCAGCGCCGGCCGCTATGCCCTCTTTAAACAGAAGAACGCCAGGTTCAACTGGCATCAGAGGGCTTTAAATTGAAGCGAGCGACCCTGTCTCCGTGGGCAGAACCAAACCAAACGGCATCACCTACGGGTGTTGCTACGGTGCCCATGCCAAAAATTTCGCTGTCAAAACTCCAGGAGTTTTTCTCAGTCAGATCACCAAGATCAAGCTCATAGACAGAAAATGGCAGGAAGCAATTGACTGAATCTGCAGGACATCCCTCGGCATACTCCATAAACGTCATGTCATGTTTTGCAGCCCAAACAGCCCCATCGACCAACGTGAGGTTATCGGCTCTCCCGCCTTGATGTTTTGCCAGTACGTCACCTGTGTTGATGTCCAGCTTAATCGTTAGCCCCGAAAACCAATAGTTCACATAAAGCGTGTCTTCAGCGTCGTTTATTACGATTCCGTTAGGGAAGCTTCCTGAAGACCCAGCAACTGGCGCGAATCCGCCATCGGCAGTCCAATGCCAAACAACACCTGTATCCTTAACCTCGACGCCTGCTGCGGCAACCTGTTCAAAAGGCGTCATGATGTTGTACATCTCTGTTGTATAAAATCCGCCGTCAGCAGTTAGGGCCACATCATTGAACATTGGTTGGCGCGCGCCCGACTCGATCACTGGAGACTCGGCGCAGCCCCGCCATATAAGCTGCCAACTTGTTTCGGTCGGCAAGAGTTCGAAAAGCTCAATTGTTTCCTTAGGTAAATGGTTTGTAATTGCCACCATATGCTTCCCATCAGTGCGCTGTTTGATGTCCAACCCGTGGCTGGAGAGGTCCAGTGTGGTGCGCTCGCAGCTGGGGTCACCCCAGATATTTTCAGCCAACACAATCTCCACCGAATTTTGCTGCATGGTAGATAACTCGATAATCGACATTTCGTTTACAACGGAATCCGGGAGACCGCCGAAGCCCGTAGCTAACAAAAAGTCTCCATCGGGTGTTAAGGCCAAATCTTCTGGATTTTTATATCCGCACCAGACAGAAAAAGATTCATCCGCATCACAAGGTTCGACTGCAGCTGCTTTTGCGGCTGGAGGTGACTCAACTTCGGGCTTACTGTCTGGAGCGTCGCTGCAACCAACGATCAAGCCAAAGACAGCTGCCGCCGCGACAAGGCTTCGCTTTCGCATTTGCTACTCCTCGAAACTTAAACAATATAGAGATCAAAATTCACGATACTCGTTTTCGCTCGGCATGTGGAGGCCCCGCCTACCTAAGATGTCTCGTCCTGCTGGAAGCTTGGGAGCGCCTGGTTAGCACGAGTGGGACACGCGCTGGAGCTAGACTGAAAGTAGATAGTCCCTAGCCCACACTCTAAAACTCTGTTAGTAATTCCAAACAAAAAGAAGGAAAGAAAAGTGAATGAGTATCCCTTTACCTCGTTGATCACACTAGCTCTGGTACTTTTAGGTTGGTATCTGGGTAGCATTGTAGGGAGCGCCAGAGCCACCTTTGCAGAGCAGCACAAAAACCCAGATATGTGGCACTCACTGGAGATCTATGGGGATATTAATTTCATGGTTGCTTTCCGGAACCACTTAAATTTTTTAGAAAATCTCATCCTCTTTATCCCAACGCTCTGGATATTTGCTGTCGGAATTTCCGACAAAGCAGCTTTCGCTGTTGGTCTTACATACTTAATTGGGAGAATCTGGTGGGCTAGGAACTACCCACGGAACTTTAGTCATCGGCCAGCATTTTTTCTCTCTTTTCTTGCTTTCCTGACTCTTCTCCTTGGTGCAGCGGGAAGCACTATCTATCAGCTTCTGCTGTGATAGACCCCACACAAATGTTTTACATAGCACGAGTCAGGCACGTACAAGACTCCGGACTAAAGCGGCTAGGGCTTTAAGGACATACGTCACCGGCACATTGAGGTTAGGTGACTAATGCTACTGGAGTGACAACCAATCAAAGGTGTTTAGAACAAGATTTCGCCAATCGTATGCCCCATCATTCATACCGACAAAGTCCTCTGAACCATCAACTTCAAAAATCATAGCTGCGAAGCCATTTGAGTCTCCGAAGGCTGCTACTCGTCCATCTCCATGAAATCCAGCTAAGCCTTGAGAATTACCACTTCCCACTGGTCCGCCCTCAACACCTAACCAATTTCTTGACACATTCATGGCATGACCAGATAGTTTCAAGATGTTTGTGTATCCACCACCCCGCAAAGCACTCCCGCCGTAACTGGCAACCTTTGTTACGGACCTTTTGCCGGCAACAATCGGGTGACTCTTCTCTAATCGGTCCCGTTCAAAAACTATTTCGCCCGCGTTTTCGTTACTAAAATCATGATCAATTGTTACGCCGATAGACGTGGAAATTCCAAATGCTTCCAGGAGTCCAGAGACAGCAATGTCAAAAGGAAAATGCTCACTGAAGACGATCAAACTTCCACCTTCTCTGACCCAACTTTCAAGGACCACCAACTCTTCGGGTGAGTAGGCTTCAGTAAATTCCTCTGCAAAATCGTTGTAGGCGGAAGACATTGGCGTAATGACCAAAAAAATGTCCGCTCGGCCCAGTGTCGCAAGGTCAACTTTTCCATCAGAAAAATCTATTCGGTAACCGTCACTTTTCAATAGGTCTAAAAGCGGCGTTATAAGGCCAGTGGTTACGAAAAAATTGTTGTGTCCTTTATCAACAACTATCAGCGGTCCTCGTTCAGCTTCAAAACTGGGTTTTTCTATCTGGGTCGCGAAATTTGGATCATTCCGCATTGGGAACTGAAGTTCAGCACCTAAAAAATTAGTGGAAAACAACAAGGCTGAGAAAGTCAGCCAAATTAAATACTTCATACTCCTAACCCTTTTGCATGCGAGTTAAATCCGACGCCATTAGAGCTGCGCTTTTGATCACTATGAGGTTTCGTACTCAAAGCCTCCGACGGCGTGTGCAACTCTTTCAAGGTATTCGCAGAAAACTAAGTCTTCCCTCAGAAGAGGTGTTAGCCAGTTGTCAAACGGCCAGAAAAAGATAGCGGCAATATGAGCAGCAATTGTAAAGTCATAAACCGTGAGCCTTGTTGATGCAATGAAACCGTTTTCTGACAACTGCCCAGACAAAGCCGCAATATCTTTTGCAGCTTCGTGGGCAATTTCTGAGTCTGTTAAACCGCCTATAGAAGTTCCACTAAAGCGTCTTTTCATGGTTCGCGCCGCAAAGTTCGCAATAAGCCGTATAGCAAGTTTCGGCAAGCTGGGAAACAATTCAGCGAACATTAAATTAGATGAATTTTTATTCTCATATTTGGAGAGGCAGATGATGCTATAAAAGTGATCCTCAACGAGCCGTACGAACGCAATGCCGTCCTTGTCATTTTGGTCTACAGGCTGAGGATAACTCTTTAATTCATCGTAAAGCTCAATCGCTCCGACTATTCTTTCTGATTCATTCAGTGAGATACCTTCAGAAACCAGGAAAGGGACCTTTCCGGTGGGTCCAAAAGTCGCAATTCGTGACGGTGGAATATTTTCAACCACGTATTCCAACCCTAACGCATGCAAGGCAAGCTCCACCTTCATGACCCAAGGGCTTGGTTGCCTCAAGCTTCCAAGAGAGGGAAGTCCATAGAGAGTAAACATTTCTTTCCTCCAAAGCGCTCTGGTTATAGCCGCAATTTTCGTACCAAAAGGTTGACCTACCGTTGAGGCATGAATGCTTCGCAACATAGTGTCTTAACCCGGACTGAACAAAGCCGCCAGGCTTCCATTTGGTGCGCTACAGGAGGTGTTTGCTTATTATGCAGGCATGTCTCAGCTAGCGCTCTCATAGATTAGTCAAGTGTTAAGCGAGAAAGACTCGCTGGGCTAACTTTTACAAAATCACATCTAAAGTATTTGCGTGGGAAGTTTGTCGGGGTTTTGATAGCGCCAGAGTTTTCTCCAAAGGTGGAGAATCTTGCTAGAGGGGTGGATGAAGTCAGGCTTAGAAAATTCAAGTTAAGAAATATTAAATGAAGGGCTTCGTGCAGACTTTGGTTAATCGTCGGGATCGTGGCGCTGGCTGACCAGCCGCCCCTTGATTAGACTCTCTGGGCATAACCAGGTGGGCGTCAGCCCCGGCAAGGAGAATTTTCATTGAGCCAAATTACAGAAGCAAGACTAAAAGATGCAAGGAATCTTTGGGGAGAAGCCCTTGTTGCCATCTCATTGGCGTTTGATGAAGAGGGCCTTGACGCTGCAAGGCAGCGAGCAAACGAAGCGTTAGATGTTGCCTACGGCTATCACCTAGGGCCCGTTTTATTTAAACCGACCATGGCAGGCGGCGAGCAGACTTTTCGAACCACAAGGGCGGGTGCGCTCTCCTACTTTATCGGCCATAACGAGGAGTTCCCTCAAGATGGCGGGTTTGGCTTAAAGAGTTGGCGTCAAGTCGCCTCCAGTGCTGGTACGGCTTTTATTGAGAGCGATATTGCTCTTTGGATGGGGCACGTGACCTTCACGAATAGTCAAGGCGAGCAAACCGTTGTCGATAAGAGCTGGGGATATAAGCAAGATCAAGAGGGTCAACTGCGAATCGTGCTGCATCACTCGTCACTTCCTTTTGAGGTTTGACGAAGTGGGAGAAGCATTGCCCATTGGTGTGTAGGACACACGAGGGCTAAGGGCTAGCCTTTTGTGATAAAAGTAGATCATTGCCCGCTGGGTAGCAGACCAGAATAAAAGGAAAGAACTCATGACGACTCAATTGAATCTGCGATGGTTCCTGATTACCATCATCTTCGCCGCATTGATCGGTTGCTCCTCAGAGGAGGTAGTAAAGGCGCCGGCTGCGACGGAAAGGGAGGTGGGTACAGAGGCACAGCTCGTTGAGCGCGCAATGGCGATACATGATCGCGTGTTGACGCTAGATAGCCACGCAGACACGCCTCTTAGGATGATTGAGCCAGGCTTTGATATGGCTGAGCGCCATGACCCTAGCGAAACTGGTTCGAAATTTGATTATCCCCGAATGATTGAGGGTGGCTTAGATAGCGTTTTCTTCTCCGCTTTCGTGGCTCAGGGCATTCGGGATGATGAGGGCAACACTAGAGCTCGCGATCTTGCGATACAAATGCTGGATGCAGTGGTCGCTTCGGCTGATGCGAATGCTGATCAAGTCGGCATTGCCTTGAATCCTGAGGATGCCTACGCGCTTGAGCAAGCGGGTAAGCGAGCGGTTTACCTCAGTATTGAAAATGGTTATCCGATTGGTGGCGATATTGCCAATGTTGAAATGTTTTTCGACAAAGGGGTTCGCTACATCACGTTAGTGCATTCAACGAATAATGATCTCGCCGACTCATCAACCGATTCCAATGGACCCGAGCACAATGGGGTGAGCGAGTTTGGGGCGGAAGTCATTCGGGAGATGAATCGACTAGGCATCATGGTGGACGTGTCACATGCGAGTGACGATGTGTTCTTTGACGCGATAGAGCTATCAAAAGCGCCGATCATTGCGACGCACTCCAATGCTCGGGCTGTGACGGGGCACCAGCGAAATATGACGGATGAAATGTTGAGGCTGCTTGCCGAAAATGGCGGTGTGATTCAACTGACGATGTTGTCTAGCTATTTAAGGGATGCGCCGCCCAACCCAGAAAGGGAGGCAGCTATCGCGGCACTACAAGCTGATATGAAACCAGCGACTAAGATGACGCCAGAAGAGCGATCGGCTATGCGTGATCAAATAAACGCAATTCGCCGGCAGTACCCGGATCCGCTCGCGACGGTGGTTGACGTGGTTGACCATATCGACCATATGGTGAGTGTTGCGGGCATTGATCACATTGGTATCGGGTGCGACTTCGATGGAGGCGGAGGAATTGATGGCGTCTTCGATGTAAGCGAGGTCGCCAATATTACAATCGAACTCGTGCGGCGAGGTTATTCCGAGGAGGACATCCGGAAGGTCTGGGGTGGAAATCTGCTACGTGTCTTCAAGGATGTACAAGCGGTTGCCGCAAACTGGGAGGCTTGAGCCTGCGTCAATGCCGAGACCGCTGATGAGAACGCTGCGCTTAGCATGGGTGGCGGCTTTGCTGCTGGTGCCAGTGCTTTGTTTGGCGCATCCGCTGCGGCTTTCGCTCTGTCAGATCGAATATTCGAGCCAAGCGGCAACTTTGACGGTGAGTCTGAGGCTGTTCTTGACCGATGTAAACGAAGCGCTTGTGTTCGACCCATACAGCCGAGCATTACGATTCGCCGAGGCTGACGAATCGGAGAATGCCGAGCCGCTACTGCTTGCTTATCTTGCTGAGTTTTTCTCGTTAGAGGCTAATGGAGAGCTATTGCCGGTAACCATTCAAAGCAAAGTACTCGGTGGCGCAGGGGAGGATACGACCCTGAGCATCGAGTTTTCCCATCCGCTGTCGGCGCCGCTTCGGTCCATGACAATAAAGAACGTTGTGTTTACCGATCTCTTCTTTGACCAGACTAATATCGTTTATGTCCATGTGGATGACGATTCACACAGCATGATGCTGAGTAAGTCGACACCATCTCATACGTTGGAATTTTAATATGCACTCGATTGCGCTTTATCTGGAGTTGGGGCTGAAACATATCTCTGATTTAGCCGGTTACGACCACATTCTGTTTCTGGTCGCGCTGTGCGCGGTCTACCGGGTGGAGGACTGGCGGCGGCTCATTATTCTTGTGACGGCCTTCACCATAGGCCACAGCATTACGCTAGCACTCTCCAGCTTTGAAATCGTGGTCATTCCCTCGAACATCGTCGAATTCCTCATTCCTGTTACGATTTTTCTCACTGCGCTACGTAATGTAACGGGCAGTTCGAGCCCGGGCCAATCTGTGAATATGACAAGCCATTATTTGATGGCGTTAGGGTTTGGTTTCATCCACGGCATGGGGTTTTCCAACTACTTCCGGGCGCTCATGATGGACAGTTCATCCATTTTGGTGCCACTGCTAGGGTTTAATCTCGGGATTGAGGCTGGGCAGCTGATGGTCGTGGCGGTCATCATGTTGGTGGCGTTTTTAATTGTAAATGTGATCGGGGTGAAGCATCGTGACTGGAATCTGTTCGTGTCGGGTGCCGCTGCTGGCATCTCGCTCGTACTGATGAACGATACTTGGCCCTGGTGAGGCAACAAGCGGACGGCGCTCAACTATGCGGGCAAGGTAACCAAACAGAAAGAAACGAGCAAAACCAAAAGGGGAATATGATGATTGATGTGATTTTACTGACGCTACTGCTGGCGCTGATCCAGCTTTGGTTGCTGCCTATGATACTCAATATCAGCAATATGCCATATCTACTTTCTTCTCGAGATGAGCCGATTGATGAATCGATTTTGCTAGGGCGGGCAAAGCGGGCGGGAGCCAACCTCCAGGAGAGTCTGCCAGCATTTCTTGCGCTCGCGGTGCTCGGACATCTCGGTCAGGTCGATATGGTCCTGGTTGCCAGTATTTGGCTTGCCTTGAGAGCGGCGTATGTGCCGCTTTACGTCTTCAACGTGACGCATATTCGCTCTTTAGTTTGGATGGTGTCCCTCGGTTGCCTCATCTGCATGGCGGTAATGTTGGTCGGCGCTGCCTAACGCTTTGTTTCCGCAGCTAGATAGCAGCACGCTGAGCGCTGCGATAACGCCACTCTGGGAAGCAATATCGCTCTTCTCGCTTGATAGCGTTTATCCCCTCCATGGCAACAAAGCCTACAAGCTTGCGCCCAATATAAGGGCTGCGCGGGAGCAGGGGTTTAACCAAATCCTGACCATCGGCGGGGCTTGGTCTAATCACCTTTGGAGTACTGCGCATCTCGCCAGTAGTGCTGGAATGGGCGGGGTGGTCTACGTTCGAGGTGAGCCAGGCCATGGGTTGACGCCAACTATGAGCGATGTCGAGCGCTGCGGCTTTGATATCGAATTCCTCCCCCGAGGTGAATATCGGAGAAAAGAAGAGGACTCGTTCTTAGAATCGCTTAAGGCTCGCCATCCAAAGGCGTATTGGATTCCTGAGGGTGGCAGCAATGAGGCTGGCGTCGCCGAAGCAGCGCTGATTGCTCATCACGTGTTAGCAGCCTGTCCGCAGGTTCAGCATGTGGTGATGGCAGTAGGAACGGGCGGCACGTTTGCAGGGCTGGTTCGAGGACTGCGAGGTCGCGCGATGGCACATGGGGTTTGCGTGACCAAGGACGATAGCACTGGGGCCAAGGTGCGGGATTGGCTCGGAGAGGGAATAGGGCGCGATGCTTGGCGATTACATGGCGATTACCATTGGGGCGGCTATGCGAAATGTCCTAAGGATCTGATCACGTTTATGCAGGAGTTAGAGGCTCAGTGTGGGCAATTACTCGAGCCGATCTACGTTGCAAAAGCGCTGTGGGCGACTAAAGCGCTCCAAGAGGCAGGAGAGATCGCAGGGCAAACCGTTGTGGTGCATACAGGAGGGTTGCAAGGGCGCCGCGGTTTCAAACAGCTCGCGCCGCCCTAAGTACTGCCGCATGTTGTTGTGCTCAAAGACACGCAACTGACCAGTTCAACCTGGCCGCACTGAAATAAACATCGCGCCACGGTTTGATACCAGCCTAGTGGTAGGGTGGTCGTTAGCCCACTAATTTTCCTGGCACGCCGGCCACTGTAGCACCCGCGGGTATGTCCTGAAGCACCACACTGCCAGCGCCAATTTTTGAACCTTCACCGATATGAATGTTGCCCAGCAAAGTCGCGTTGGCGCCAAGGAGTACATTGCGCCCAATTTTGGGATGTCGGTCTCCTCGTTCATCGCCGGTGCCCCCTAATGTCACTCCATGAAAGAAAGACACGTCATCCTCAACATGAGCGGTCTCGCCAATAACGATGCCGGTGGCGTGGTCAAACATCAGTCCGCACCCCAAGGTGGCAGCAGGGTGGATATCGACACCAAAAAGCATATTCATCTGGCTCTGGAAGTAAAAAGCCAAAGAATGGCGCTCGTTGTGCCAAAGCCAGTGGGCGACCCGTTGTGCCTGAAGCGCATGGAAGCCCTTGTAAAAGAGAAACGGCGTGGAGAAGCTATTACAAGCCGGGTCTCGCTCCCTAGTAGCCTTGATATCAATTTCCGCTGCGTGAATGATTGAAGGGTCAGAGGCGTAGGCCTGCTCAATGATCTCTCTGATCGCCATGCTAGAGACGACCGGGCTATCGAGCTTGCTCGCCAAAATGAAGCTCAGTGCTCCTTCGATCGTTTCGTGATTCAAAATTGAGCCATGAAAGAAGGTCGACATGATGGGCTCGAAGTCGGCGCGGAGTTTGACTTCGTGACGGATGGCTTGCCAAAGCGTCCCAGCCGCATGAAGTTCTTGAATGTTGTGATTGGCCGAAAATTCGTCAGCGTGCCTGAGAGAGATTCTGTTTTGCATACTAGGCGCCCCCTAAAAGCCAAGTGTTGGGGCTTTTGCCCCGGAATGCAACCTTTAGTTATTAGCTTATACGCGAAAAAATCCTAATCGTTGCAATTCCTTTGCTTGTCGAATTTAATTTGCCATTCGCCAAAGCTTAGGAAATCCCTTGACCACGTCGTCTTTTACTAGCGTGGGGGTATTCGCTAACCAATCCACCCCCTTGATCCAGGAGTCGCTACAGCGAGTGGTAGCACTGCTGAATGCACGTGGCGTGCGTGTGATGGTCGAGGAGACTGCGGACGAGGGGCTCGACCTTGCGGCAGAGACCGCCACTCGAACGAATATCCTGCCGGAAGTGGAGCTCGTGATCGCGATTGGCGGGGATGGAAGTATGCTAGGCGCAGCCAGGGATGTCGCGCCCCACGGGTTACCTCTTGTAGGAGTGAATCGAGGCAGACTTGGATTTTTGGCCGATATATCTCCCGAGCAACTCGAGGGGCAACTCTCAAAAGTGCTTCACGGGCACGGGCAAATTGAAGAGCATTTTTTGCTAGAAGGCGTCATCAGTGGCGGTAAGGCGCAGCCCGCGACTGCGCTGAACGAGATTACCGTCCACTCGGCGGCGATGCCCAGCATGATCGAGTTTGAGCTCTATATTGATGGGGGGTTTGTCTACCATCAGGCATCCGACGGACTCATTGTATCATCGCCAACCGGATCCACTGCATATGCGCTGAGTGCTGGTGGGCCAATCATGCCGCCCAATCTTGATGCGATTTCTCTTGTCCCGATGTTTCCTCATTCGCTGAGCAGTCGGCCCCTGGTAGTGCCAGGCGACGCGGAGCTCACCATTACACTCGGCGAAAAGGCGGGCACCGAGGCCAAAGTCAGTTTTGACTCGCAGCTTGAGTTCAGTGTGCAACCAGGAGAGTCCGTGGTTGTGAAGAAAGCAGAACATCGACTAAAACTGCTTCATCCACCCGGACAGAGCTTTTACGGCGTATGCCGTTCAAAACTTGGTTGGGCGAGCCGTCAGACGAGTTAGTCTCGCTTTGCAGTCGAGAGGAGGTCGGTAGGCTGGTCGATGTCTCGCAGGATGGCCGCATCATTAATCTCAACAAAATGAACATTGTTGGCTTGCGCCTCCAGCAATGTCTTGGCGCCCTCATCGCCTTGAAGCAGTTGCATCGCTGGGAAGTGTTCCGAGCCGAATAACACTGGGTGCCCTCGTTTTGATTGATAAGTTGGAACGAGAATCGCTCCACTGCTTGCTTCCGCCTTGAAAGCCTCAATCAGCTGGCGGTAAGTGCGAGCTTGAATGAAGGGCATATCGGCAAGACACACCGCAAGACAATCCCAGTTGACCACTTGCGCAACACCGTGAGCTAGGGAGTGGCCCATCCCCAAATGAGCATCTTGGCAGCGCGAGAACCCGGCGTTTGGCGCCTCAATGGTCAAGCTCTCAATAAACGCGTCTGAGTCGTTCTCACGCAGTACGACGTGGACCGCGTCAAACGCGGCTGACAGATGATGGAGCGTTTCGGCAGCGACGGTGGTGCCGCTCGGTAAGCGTGCGGCTCGCTTGTCTCCGCCAAACCGGCGACTCTTGCCGGCCGCGAGCAGTAATGCGCCCGTCGTGGTCATCCACCTGCCTGCGCAGTGAGGCCAGTCGAGCGGTTTGGACTCAAGCCGATGCTCGATAGTCAGCTTGCATACGCCCCGCGTCTGCCCGCAGCGCAACTAACTGAGCCAAAATCGCGACGGCAATTTCAGCGGGTGTTTTGCTGCCAAGCGGAAGGCCCACTGGTGCATGGAGCCGGTCAATGTCCGCATCAGACAGATCGAGTTGTTTCAACCGCTCTCGGCGATTGACTGACGTTTTTTTTGATCCCATAGCGCCGATGAAGTAGGCGTCGGTCTGCAAGGCCTCCATCAGACCCATGTCGTCAATTCGAGGGTCGTGGGTGAGCGCGACAATTGCCGTGTAGTTATCGCTAGCAGTATCTCTGATGGCGTCATCAGGATATCCGGTGATTAGTTGTATCCCCTTGACGGGCCATTGCTCCATCAGATGAGGCCGCGGGTCGCAAACGATAACGTGGTAGTCCAGTGCCTTGGCCATCTCAGCGAGATACTGCGAGACCTGGCCGCAGCCAATTAGAAACAGCTGGTACCTTGGGCCAAATGTCTGGCGCATGGTTCGGCGATCCGTTGCCGCTTCTTTGCTGAAATCGCCGGTTAGGGCGAGATGTTGAAAACGGTCTACCGGCGCTAGCGTCATGTCGCCGGACATCAAATCAACGTCTCTTTGAATGCTCTCCCTGCGTGTCAAGTGGTCTACGATTTCTTTCAAAGCCGCGAGGTGTTGCTGATCCTTGAACGGCTCGATAACGACATGGAGTTGTCCGCCACAAGGTAACCCGAATCGCTCCGTTTCTGCCTGTGTGACCCCATAAATGTGAAGCAAAGGTTGCTCGGAAGCGAGTTCGCCCCGCTGCAGTTGTTCCAGCAAGTCTTCCTCGATGCACCCCCCTGACAATGATCCTATGAGGTGGCCCTCTGCATTACAGGCCAGCAGTGAACCAACCGGTCTGGGCGAGGATCCCCAGGTTTCCACCACCGTACAGAGCCAGCTAGGTATGCCTTCGGCAATCCAGTCAGAAAGTTNCGAGAGAACCTGTTGGTCGGCGTTTTCCAGCGACATANTGAATTTCGNTACAATANTGAGATNGAAAATTGTACACCCTTTTNTTGATGGGTTGCCCATCGCNGTCAGGATTNGAGTCCTCNNNTTGGGGACCGAGAGNNCTAGATCGATCNCATGAATGCTATGAAACCCGTTCTNACCGTCTCCCTCGGTGTGCNNACCGATAGNTTGAGTCGTCGNCTTNATNAAGNGGGGATTATCTATCGCTGGCAGCAGGCCGCGTCTGAGCAGCTCTTGTTAGTGGACAGTGAATCAAGCAGCGAGCGCATCGCTGAGTTGATTCATGATTGGCGACTTGAGCAATCTTCGGCGCGGGGCATGGTGGACGCTCAGTCCATCAAAACTTGGTTGGTGCGATCAACGCGTCTTTTTCCGATGACGGTTTTCCTGATGGTCATCAACTTGATGTGTCTTCCCGCCGGACTGTCGCTTGCTGACAGCGGGGAGGTCACTGAATTGCTACGAGCACTCTCTCCCTATGNGATTGTCCTCTCGTCTCAGGGATATCTGCTTCAGCCGCTGGCGGAAGGATTGGCAGATGGCGGCTGGTGGCGCCTTGTGACGCCGATGCTACTTCACTTCAGCTGGCTTCATATCACCTTTAATCTGCTTTGGGTGTGGGAAGTGGGTCGGCGGATTGAATACATGCACGGCTGGCGTTGGTTTGTGATNGTGACCGTGATAGCTTCGGTCGCCGCAAACGCGTTGCAGGCTATCCTTGCACCGATGCAGCTCTTTGGCGGCATGTCCGGTGTTGTATTTGCCTATCTCGGGTATGTCATGATTTGGGACTGGCTTCGCCCAAAAAGCAGAATTGGGCTGGCCAANGGGATTTACTTTGTGATGCTCGCTTATCTGATCCTCGGATTTTCGGGATTCATAGACTTGCTTGGCCTTGGCTCCCTCGCCAATGGAGCGCATCTNGGCGGCTTGCTAGCAGGGATGGCGCTGGGCTCCATCCGCGCTTTCCTTCAGCGAGATTCAGTCTCTCCAGGACAGTGATACCTGATAGGCGCTGTACTTGCGCAAGTTGATCACGGCCGTATCGAGAATGAGATACTGCGCCTTGATGCCCATCAAGGTTCCTTCAAGCAGCGGCGTTTTATCAAGATTGTGAGATTTGACCTTTTCGGGGTAGGCCTCTACNGGGAAGTTGAATTCGAAAGGCTTGCCATCAAATACGGGCTGCATCGCCGTAATGCCATGTTCCTGCTGCAGCGCACTCAGTTCTGCAGTGATTGCGCCCAAGAGCTGATCTCGAGTTTCTACTAGGTCAATCTTGTCTCCCGGTCCTTTCAGCATGCGTTGCCAGGATGTGCGGTCGCTGACGTGAGCCTTCAGCGCGTGTTCAACTAGCCCTGCAGCGCGACGACTCGTGGTATTCATAATGACCAGCGCTTGAGTGGCGCCTTGATCAAGCCAGCGAGTGGGGAGGTTCTCATGGCGAGTAATGCCCACCTTTAGTGCAGTAGTGTTCGCGAGGTACACGTGGTGTTGCTGCATGCAAAAGCGCTCAGCGAAGTCATTGTCCCGGCAAGTGCCAAGATGATGATGGCACCGCTCGGGGCTCATCACGCAAAGATCGCATTCGGCAAGGGATTGAAAGCAAGGGTAGCAGTAGCCTTGTGAGAAGCTCTTTTTTGTCTCTCGCCCGCAGGACTGACAGTGAATCTTACCGATGAATTCGAGCTGAATGGATTTGCCGATCAGTTCGTTCATTGGCTGGTGGTGGTCGCCCAGCGTTAACCCGTACTCAACCTGCTCACCGACTCGCGCTTGCATTTTTGAAAGTGATCCTCGCATGGGGGGAGTCTAGCAGANTGTCTGNNGCTTAAGNGGGNGCNGCNCNTTTCAGTGTCGGTTGTATCTGTANCGCCAGNNNAATTGAAGTGAGTGGAGTTGAGACGCTGAGGGCTCTCAAAAAATACGCTGAGGGCTCTTAATAGGGACGCTGANTGCTTTCAAGNATAGACGCAGAGGGCTCTCAACTAGGCCGCTGAGGNCNNTCAAGAGNGTATGATAAAGCNNAGAAGNANTCGCCTCGCNNGANANGNNNNGATANCNGCNTGTCTGNGNNNANCCNNGNNGGTGNTCTNNTAGCGTCNGGNCTAAATGAACNAATGGTTTGAGGAGTGGAAAATGAGAGAGGGACAACCCCATGTCATTCATCTAAAAGACTATGAGGTGCCGGGTTACCTNATCGAGCAGACNGTGCTCGATGTNGAGTTNGGCGAAGANGAAACTCGCGTGCGAGCANCCCTTACGATGNAGCAAAANCCTGATGGNCGTCGTGAGACCNGTCTTGTGCTCGATGGTTCAATTGACCTTGCAACGCAATCGATTGCTATCGATGGCCGTGAGCTCTCCCACACCGAATACGCCATCGAAGATGGCAAGCTCACATTATTNGACCTGCCCGAGCAGTTCGTCCTGGAAACCGACGTGACGATTAAGCCTCAAGACAACAAATCGTTGTCCGGGCTGTATCAGTCAGGCGACATGTTTTGCACTCAATGCGAGGCAGAAGGGTTTCGCAATATCACNTGGTATTTGGACCGTCCCGATGTGTTGTCTGAATTCACGACAACGATTACGGCGGACAAGGCGAAATACCCTGTATTGCTGTCAAACGGTAATGCCCAGTCTCGTGAGGATCTGGGCGACAAGCATCGAGTCACTTGGCACGACCCCTTCTTAAAACCTGCGTATCTGTATGCGCTGGTAGCTGGCGATCTCGAGTACATCGAGGACACCTTTACGACGACGAGCGGGCGCCGAGTCACGCTTCAGATCTTCACTGAGGCACACAACATCGACAAAGTCGATTTTGCAATGGAAAGCCTTAAGACCTCGATGTGGTGGGATGAGGAAACCTATGGCAGGGAGTATGACCTCGATATCTTTATGGTCGTAGCAGTGGACAGTTTCAACATGGGGGCGATGGAGAATAAGGGCCTCAATATTTTCAACACCTCCTGCGTGCTCGCGCATCCAGAGACGACCACCGATGCTGGCTTCCAGCGAGTCGAGTCAGTCGTCGCCCATGAGTATTTCCACAATTGGTCAGGCAATCGAGTGACCTGCCGGGACTGGTTTCAATTGAGTCTTAAAGAGGGATTCACGGTGCTACGAGATCAGCAGTTCTCAGCGGACCAATGGTCTTCGAGTGTGTGCCGTATTGAGCAGGTACAGATGCTGCGTAGTGCGCAATTCCCAGAGGACGCGGGCCCAATGGCGCATCCTATTAGACCCCCTTCATTTATTGAGATTAATAACTTTTATACGGCTACGGTTTACGAGAAGGGTGCTGAGGTTGTGGGGATGCTCGCGACGCTACTTGGCCCGGATGACTTCCGCAAAGGAACGGACTTATATTTTGAGCGCCATGACGGCCAAGCCGTCACGACCGAGGACTTTGTTAGGGCGATGACCGATGCCAGTGGGGCAGATTTAGTCCAGTTCCAGCATTGGTACGACCAAGCGGGAACGCCAATACTCGACGTGAGCGGCCATTATGATGAGGCCAATCAGTGTTACGAGTTAACGATTTCGCAAATGACGGCTCCCACGCCAGGGCAACCGGTGAAGGTCCCCCTGCATATGCCCATTACGCTTGGTTTGGTTGGCGCCTCGGGGCAGGACATTTCATTTGAGGTGGCGGGGGAGTCGGCACGGATTATTCAAAGTAAATTGGGTTTTTCTCGCGTACTAGAGCTTCGTGAGGCCAAGCAAACGTTCCAATTAACGGGTGTCACTGAGGCGCCCGTTCCTTCTATTGGCCGACATTTTTCCGCGCCGGTGAAAATCAATTTCGATTACNCGCTTGAGGAATTAGGATTTTTATCCAGGCACGACAGTGATGGCTTCAATCGATGGGAAGCTGGGCAGCGACTGTCGATTGCGCTTATTGGCGCACTCGAATCAGGAACGAACAATGAGCAGTTAGANGAGGCAAAGCAGGCCTTCAAGGCAATGATGCGCCATCATCTAGCGGCTGCTCAGCGAGTCAATGATGATGCGGTAGACGGCGCAAGTGTGGCCTATAACCTGGCTCTGCCGGGACTCGCTTTCCTAGGTGAGCTACGCGGTGAGGTCAACGTCGACACGCTAGTTGCTGCTCGTAAGGCAGCCAAATCCATCGTTGCCGATGACTTGTATGAGNGGTTGATTGGTGCAATGGCTGCTGCTCGATCAGAGGCGCCCTTTGAAATGACGCCAANCGCGGTTGGGCGGCGCGCGATTGTGACGATCTGTTTGGATTACTTGCTCGCCTCTAGTCATGACAACGCAGTCTCACTCGCGGAGGACATTTACCGATCAGCAGACAACATGACTCTGTGGGCAGGCGCCCTCCGCTCAGTCGTTGGTTGCGAGCTGCCGTCAGCGAAAGCGGCGCGTGATTGGATGCTTGCTGATTTNTATACTAAGGGAGAGAAAGATGCCTTGGTGATGGATCTTTGGTTCTCGATTCAAGCGGCTGGCGCGGGCTCAGATGCAGTCGATATGGTAAAGGCGTTAATGTCGCACGCCGATTACACCTTAGAGGTGCCCAACCGAATGAGAAGTGTGCTGGGTGGGTTTGCGGGTCAGAACATGGCGGGATTCCATGAGGCTTCCGGCGATGGGTATGCGCTGCTAGCAGATACCGTGATCAAGTTGGATCAATTTAACCCGCAGATGGCGGCGCGTATGCTCGGCCCACTNACAAGATGGCGAAAGTTTGATTCGAGTCGTCAAGCATTGATGCGTGGGGCGCTAGAGCGCATTCAAAGCCAGGATTCGCTCTCAACTGACGTGTTTGAGGTGGTCAACAAGAGCCTTGACGCGCCATCCACTGAAGCGTGATGTGGCGGCTATTTGTTTACCGGTCGGCTTCTCGCTTGGCCTCTCATGGCTAGGAGTGGCTAGGAGTGGCTAGGAGATTTGGCGAATAGCGATGAGCTGTCACTGACCGTAGCTCACCTCGGAGAGACCTTCAACGCGTCCGATGCGGCCCGCGGCGCGATTATGGTTGCGGATTTAAGTGGGCAACGAGTGAGCTCGCAGGCGCTGCGCGTTTAATGGCCTTCGCATCCACTTCGAGCACTGCAGCGAGTAGCGCATCACCTTGCCATGCCGAGGCCTCGCCGACGCCATAGAGAGACTGTTCAAGGTGTTGGATGGGCGTTGCGAGCATTGGATAACGTTCAATCAATCCTGAGAGCGAGCTGGCATCTTCGAATCGAGATTGTTGCCAACTGCGGAGCTGGGCCAAGGCGCGCCTAGGATCGCCCGACCGGCAGGCTCGCTTCAATGTGCCGAGCTCAAAGGAAGCTGCGGGCGCATCACTAACCGGAGCGGGTATGGATGGTTCCCGTTTAATGGCGTAATAAAAGAGCCATCCCAACCCGAGAATGAGGCTGATACCCTGCCAAATGCGGAGCTCTAGGAGCAGGCCTGGATGATCGTAGGTTTCAGTTGGGTTTGGTGAGGCGGGCGCCGTCGCAAAAGGATCGGAAGTCAATTGCGCGGGCAGTACTTGAATGGTCCGCTCGGGTAAGACTACAACCTCCTCACGGTCAAGTACCGTGTTCCACCAAGGGATGCGGATCTCCTCCAGGATGAGTTCGCCTGGCTCGGTCGGCACGATTCCAGCCGTAATGGAGGACTCCGCGCTGAGGCCTCGCGCATCCGAAAATTCCTCAGTCACAGGTTGATCGAGATAGACGCGGGCGCCTGGCGGTTCAAGGAGCGTAATGTCGGGTATGAGCGCGCCTGAGATACCACCGCCTTTCAGTTCGATTACCCGATTGATGGGATCACCCACTTTAGGTAGCCCATCGGGCAAGTTGATGACCTGCTCTCCCGAGAAGGCCTGGGCTGGCAGCCACGACCGCCCGGTAAAGCTAGCGGGTTGGGGCTTAACAGTAATGGAGTGCCCTTTGGAGACGGCGCTGACTCTCTCTCGGCTTGAAAAAATGCCGCCCCGGCCGCGAGTTCCGATGAATGTCTCAGGCGCTAAAACAAGCTCACCACTTTGTTGCGGAAACAGTGCGTACTGTTTTTCGAGCACGTAGTAGCGCTTGTTGTTGAAGATGGTCTCGAATCGCTTCTCATCTACCAGGATTTCGACAATGGTATCGACGGGCGCCGGCGGCGCTGGAAAATCGCCCGAAATAGAATCTGCGTAGTAGAGCCTGACGGTGTAGATCAGTTGGCCTTGCACATAAACCGCAGGCTCACTTACTAGCGTCTCGAAAAATAAAATTTGCTGCATTCGATCTTTAGCGGCTTGGGACCGAGCAACAACGGAAATAGGAATGGGGCTCGTTTGCTCGGTTCCCACGGTAAGGGATGGGATGCTGAGTCTGCCCATGGTCTTGGGACGAAGCGTGAACACGTGGTCGACGTAAGAGCGACGGGATTGCTGGCCATTGATGATAGAGATCGAGCTGTTTTGCTGGGACTGCTGGCCAACGATCTCAAAGTTACGTTCTAGCGGTGAGGGGTCGGGCTCGCTGGTATTGTCGCCCGTGACTCGCAAGGTAAGGGTCAGCAAGTCAAATTCCGTGATCTGGTTTCGATCGACTGTTGCGGTGACTGCCCCTTGCGCGATTACGGCCGAGGTTGTCAGTCCCAAAAATAAAATGACGGTGAGGATAAGTCGCATAGTGTTACCAGTTTCTCTCAAAATCTTTGCGGGTGATGTCGCCTCGTCGAACCCGATCTTCGAATTGTTGTTGGAACTTTCGGCGAAGCAGTCCGCCAGGGTCATCAGGTACGCGCTTCAGCCATTG
>PBWF01000094.1 GCA_002728935.1 Gammaproteobacteria bacterium
CATGCGCTCCTAATCACTACCTTAAAGAGATTGATTGATCATCATGACTAATGCCTCAACGACGCAAGAAAGGAATCCCCGTGCCCCCATGGCGCTGATGACCTGTGGGTCGGGCCAATCAATGGCAGAGACCGTTGCCGAGCATTTGGGCATACCGCTTTTGCCAACAAGAGAAACCTGGTTTGCCTGCGGTGAAGGAAAAATTGAGATCGAAGCCAATGTCAGAGGGCACGATGTTTATATTTTTCAAAGCATGGTCGGCGAACAAGACGATAGAAGCATCTACGATCGTTTCATCATGTTGCTGCATGCCGTTGAGGCAGCGGCGCTCTCCGACGCTCAGTACGTCACAGCGGTGACGCCTTACTATCCCGGCGCAAGGCAGGACAAAAGGAAGGGTCGGACTCGAGAGGGAATCAGTGCTGGCCTCTTTGCGAGGATGCTGCAAAGTGCTGGTGCCGATCGAGTCGTCACTGTAGAGATTCACAATGACTCGATCGCTGGAATGTTCAATCCATCACAGGCTCACCTTGAGAACATTTTTCTCACCAAACAGTTTGCACCGTGGCTGGCAGCGCAAGGGCACCGGGCGGATGTGGTCGTCTCCCCTGATGTGGGCTACCTCGAAAACGCGCGACTCTACGCTGAGGAACTGTCCGCTGACCTTGCCGCGCTGTCTAAGGAACGGGATTACTCGAAGCCCAATTCGGTTTCACGCTCGACCTTGATCGGCGAAGTGGAAGGGCGAGACGTCCTACTGGTCGACGACATTATCGATACCGCAGGATCCGTCGTTTCGGCGGTCTCAGAGTTACTAGAGCGCGGCGCTCACAACATCACCGTCGCCTGTGTGCATCCCGTCTTCTCCGGCCCTGCTTGGGAACGCCTTCGCGAGCTGAAAGCCCGCTCCGAGAAAGAAAATTGGTCGTTCAAGTTAATCGGCACCAGCTCGATCCACCATCCTAACGCACCCGATTGGTATCAGCCTTTTCCGATCGAACCCTTAGTTGCAGCGGTCCTTGAAAAAATCAATCTTCGGGGCAGCGTTTCGGGCGTGCAGAATCCCTCGCGCGCACCTTGACTGGCTTGACACCAAGGTACCGCTCGCTATGCTTGCGCCCCATCAAAATCCCTTCAGCCACCGACTTTTCATCAAGGCGCTGACGCCTCCATATCACGAACTCATTGGAGCCCCATGAGCAAGTCCATCGAGAGCAATCCTGATCATGACAATTTCTCGTTTGTCGAGTCTGAGCATGACATCCTCGAGTTNTGGGAGCGCGAAGCGATCTTTCAGCAGAGTCTTGATCAAACCAAAGACGGGGCACCTTACATTTTTTACGATGGTCCCCCNTTTGCNACNGGNCTNCCCCATCATGGGCACCTGGTAGGGTCGATCTTAAAGGACGTCGTCCCACGCTACTTCACCATGCAAGGACGCTACGTCCAAAGGCGCTTTGGTTGGGACTGTCATGGACTCCCCATCGAGCACGAAATCGACAAGTCGCTTGGAATGTCCTCGAGCGAGGCCGTCGAAAAACTTGGCGTCAAGGGCTACAACGACGAGTGCCGCTCAATTATCTCTCGATACACGCAAGAGTGGCGTAAAACCATTACTCGTATTGGCCGATGGGTCGACTTTGATAACGATTACAAAACCATGGAACCCTGGTACATGGAGTCCGTATGGTGGGTTGTTAAGAAACTGTGGGACAAGGGACTGATTTATCGTGGCGAGAAAGTCGTTCCATTTTCCACCGCGCTCGGCACCGTGTTATCTAATTTCGAAGCAGGCAGTAATTACCAGGATACCCAAGACCCAGCGGTTACTGTGCTGTTTAAGGTCAATGATGACGACACCTTCCTCGCCGCCTGGACGACAACGCCTTGGACACTACCGTCCAATCTNGGTTTGTGTGTCGGCCCCGACATCGATTACGTCAAAGTCTTTGACGAAACCATAGGCGCGCATATCATTTTGGCAGAGGCTCGACTATCCGCCTACGAGACAGNCAAGACGCTCATACCGGTCGAGCAAATGAANGGCAGTGCGCTAGCTGGCTTGAGGTACGAGCCCTTGTTTCCTTACTTCGCNGAGCAGGAGTACTTAGGCGCTTTCCAAGTACTGGTTGATGACTACGTCACAACAGAAGCAGGGACTGGCATCGTCCATCAAGCACCCGCATTCGGCGAGGACGATTTCCGTGTCTTCAAAGCCGCTGGCGTTACCGCGATGGCGTGCCCCGTTGATATGGCAGGTCAGTTCATCGCACCTGTAACCGATTTTGAGGGGCTTCATGTTAAAAAAGCCGATCGGCAGATTATCCGCCACCTCAAAGACCAAGGGTCTCTTTACAGACAAGAGGTCATACAGCACAGCTATCCGTTTTGCCCGCGATCAGACACCCCCATCATCTATCGGACCATTGACTCATGGTACGTGGAAGTGGAGGAACATAGGNAAAAACTCACACGCTTGAACGAGCAGATCCATTGGGTTCCCGAGCACATCCAGCAGGGGCGAATGGGCAACTGGCTAAAAGGCGCGACCGATTGGGCCATCTCGCGCAACCGATACTGGGGCACGCCGCTACCCATTTGGATTAATGACGAAACAGGGTCAATGCACTGCATCGGTTCCATTGACGAGCTCGCACAACTGACGGGTCACCGGGTGACAGACCTTCACAGAGAATATGTGGACCATCTCACTTTCCAGCGGGAGGGAGAGCCAGGGACTTATCGGCGAATTGAGGAAGTGCTGGACTGCTGGTTTGAATCCGGGTCCATGCCCTACGCACAGCTGCATTACCCATTCGAGAATGAAACGCTTTTCGAACAGGGATTCCCGGCTGAATTCATCGCAGAAGGCCTTGATCAAACACGGGGATGGTTCTACACCCTGATCGTTCTAGGCGCCGCGCTTTACGATACTCACCCCTTCAAAAACGTCATCGTCAACGGCATCGTCATGGCTGAAGACGGCAAGAAGATGTCCAAACGGCTGCGGAATTACACGCCGCCCGATGAATTGATGGAGCGCTACGGAGCCGATGCGTTGCGCCTTTATTTGATCAATTCAGGTCTTGTGCGCGCTGAAGAGCAACGTTTTTCGGATGAGGCCGTCAAAGACATGATTCGCAGGGCGCTCCTCCCATGGCTTAACGCTTACCGGTTCTTGAAAACCTATACCGACATCGATGGCTGGTCGCCGGACCAACACGAAGCGACGACATCTGACAACATCATGGATCAATGGATCCTATCTCGATTGCAATCGCTCAAAGCGAATATCAGCAAGGAAATGGAGCAATACCACCTTTATAACGTGGTCCCCGCACTGTTTGACTTCATCGAGGATTTAACCAATTGGTACATCCGCCTGAACCGAGCCAGGTTCTGGGTAGAGTCCGTCACTGATGACAAACTGTCAGCCTACGCAACCTTGCACCAGGTGGTTCTGGAACTCAGCCTGTGTATGGCGCCGTTCGCGCCATTTTTGGCCGAGCGAATGTATCAATCACTANCGAAGAAGTCTGATGCGGCGAAATCTGTTCATCTCTGCAACTATCCGACACCGAATGAATCCATGATTCGAACGCTCCTCGAGCAAGCCGTCTCCCGAATGCAAAGCGTAATTTTGCTAGGCCGCCAGAAGCGCAATCAGGCCAAAGTAAAAACCAAGTTCCCGCTCGCTAACCTGACGGTCATTCACGAAGATCAAGCATTGCTAGACGAGATCAAGCGGCTTGAGCATTACCTCTCAACAGAGCTGAACGTGAAGACTGTTACCTATGAGACCGACGAGTCTAGATTCATTAATCTCTACGCTAAACCGAATTCTCCGGTGCTCGGAAAGCGGTTCGGCGCCGCGTTTAAGGACATCAAATCGAAAATCGAAGCCCTAGACCACCAAGCTATTAAGACATTTCTCGATGCTGAGANACTGACCATCAACAACGAAACCTTCGGCGTCGATGACATATTGATCTTTCGCGAAGCTCGCGAGGGAACAGATACCGTCTCTGATCGATTCATGTCGATTGAGCTACGAACAGACCTCACCGAGGAGCTCATTGAGGAGGGGTTGGCGCGGGAGATAGTGAGTCGCATGCAGAAGCTCCGAAAGGAACTCGGTTTTAATGTCACCGATCGTATTCATACCGATATCGCGGCTGCACCATCACTCATAGCTGCATTTGCGGCGCACGAACAGTATGTCTGTAAAGAGACGCTAACCACGACGTTAACCATCTCTGATGAACTGGCTCAGCCCGATCTCAGCACCGATATCGACGGAGCCTACTTGCGTCTAGCGCTCAGAGTGATCGAGGCCCCATCCGGTTGAGCAGCAGGCTGCGCCGCCTAGCGTTCAATACCCAACTGACCGATTCTTCGTTAACGGCCGCTGCTGAGTGTTCACCCAGCGAGACCAGCACTCAGCCCTTCATCTCACCATCCATTTGCGCAAGGATTCGATTGCTGTCGAAACACCCAGACGCGATTGATTCAACGAAGGATCAATAGATCCGATTGGGTGGCCAGCGATGGTTCCGATCCGGATTAGCCAGCAAAAGATGATCCTCAACACATGCNGGGTCATGGCGCCATTTTTTATCATCGAATGGATTCCGTAAGCGCCGGTAGGGAAGCTGTGAGGATTGAGCCATGGGACCATTGCTCTTATCATCGACCCAGCAAAGGGAATTTTTCATGCCCCACTTCCTNAATCTCTCTCTATCATCCCTCAAGACCATGCTCGAGCGAGGTGAAACCACCTCGGTGCAGTTAGTCGAGCAGGCGCTCGAGGGTTTTGATCAGTTGAACCCACTGATCAATGCTGTGGTTACAACCCACCGTGAACTGAGTATTCGCTACGCTGAGAAGGCGGATACGCTGCGAGCAAAAGGAGAAATCGTCGGCCCACTCCATGGTATTCCCATGACCATCAAAGACAGTCTCGACACCTTTGACATGAACACCACTTGGGGCACCGTCGGTCGCAGAGCGCACAGGCCCGGACACGACGCTATAAGCGTTGCGAGACTCCGCGCAGCGGGTGCCATTCTTGTGGGTAAAACCAACACGCCAGAATTGACCCTGTCCTATCAGACCGACAATTCAATTTTTGGTCGAACCTCTAATCCACACGATATCGACCGAACTTCAGGCGGAAGCTCAGGCGGTGCAGCCGCGCTGATCGCCGCGGGCGGAACACCCATCGACTTAGGCACTGACACCGGCGGCAGCATTCGCTTGCCGGCTCATTTCTGCGGCGTATACGGCTTAAAACCCACTACCGGCCGCGTTCCCACAACAGGAAACGCTCTGCCAAGCACCGGATTACTCGCGCCCCTTAGCCAAATCGGACCACTCTCCCGCTCGCTCGAGGATCTAACCCTCATCTACAAGATCATCCAGGGTCCGCACCATACAGACCCTTACACCTTAGATGCGCCAGACCGGGCTGCGACCGAAGAAGTTGCGCAGCTACGAGTTGGTTTTTTCGCGGACCACGGCTTAGGCACGCCGAGCGGTGCGATTAAGGAGTCATTGAGCAGCCTGATCAACACCCTCGCTGACAAGGGTTGCGACGTCCGTGAAATCAGGCCAGAGGGTATAGAAATGACGTCGATGCTGTACGGCCAATTGTTCAATGCCGACGGTCACGAAATGATAGCTGATCAACTCCATGCCTCGGGTACCGAAACGCCGTCACTCAGTTTGCAGCGTATCCTTAGCCAGCCAAAATCACAGTTAAGTGCGAGCGAACTCAGCCATTTGATCTCCCTTTGGGACGGTTACCGAAGCAGTATGCGAAGCGTATTTGAGTCAGTTGACGTTATCCTTTGTCCAGTCAACGGCCGAACCGCCCTACTACACGATGAAGAGGAAAACCCCTACGACTACCTCTACACCCAGGCCTTCAACCTAACGGGCTGGCCTGGGCTCAGTATGCCATCGGCGACCGATGAAAAAGGGTTGCCTGTCGGCATTCAAATTGTTGCTCCGCCGCTCATGGAGGAGCGATGCTTGTCCGTTGCTCGGTTCCTCGAGGCTAATCTCGAGCCACTGTCAAAGCCCAAGGTTTATCTCGAATCCTAAACGTAAAATTAAGCGGTGTCTTCGATCGATAACGGACCTACAGCAAGCACATTTTGCAGCCCCAATTATTGGGCCCAGATTCTCAAACCAGAGCAAACTAGACCTAAGCAATCACGTCTAACGGGTGTAGACCCAGCGGCAGTGAAGCGGACGGGTAGGACTAATGATCAAGTTGCTAGCCACAAGCGACAGATTTTCAAGGAATACACGTATCACTGGTTATCTATCAATTGAGTCAGCCCAATGTATCTCTCCAGCGAGCCTCGATAGGATAGTTGCCAGGCACGACGGATCAACAGGTATGGCTAATCAGCTTCGATGTGCGTAAAGTAAGCCCCCCTTCGCAAAACGCTGAGGGATGTGGACATGAAAGCGACAAATTACGTACCACTCCTACTTTTTTTTGTCCTCGATGGGACGCACCTTTTCAGGATATGGATGCCATGCGGACGTTACTGATCCTTGTCATTGCAAGCTTATTATCTGGCACCGCGCGAGCGGAGGCCGTCAATCTCGCAGAAGTCTATCAGCTCGCAATTCAAAACGATCCTCAAATTGGCGCAGCAGAGGCTGCTTACCTTGCACGCAGCGAAATCGTGCCTCAAACGCGTGCAGGCTTACTTCCCAGTATCGTGCTTTCAGGCAGCTATTCTGAGGAAAACCGGTCTTACCCGGGAGTTCCTGAAAGTGTAGCGCCAAGCTCAAGTTTCCCCACGGAAAGATTATCAGCTGGAATGAACCAACCTTTGTTTAGGGCAGATCGGTGGTTTCAATATCAACAAGCAAAAGCGATACGCACGCAGGCTGGCGCCATTCGAGATGGAGAAGGACTTGAGCTGATTGTTCGGGTAGCGGACACCTACTTCACGATTCTTGAGCGCCAAGACGGCCTGAATGCTGCTATGGCTGAGCAGAACGCAGTCAAACGCCAACTAGAACAAGTCCAACAGCGTTTTGACGTTGGTTTAGTTGCCATCACTGACGTTCTAGAATCTAGGGCTGGTTTCGACAGCGCAACGGTTAACGTCATTGAGGCTGAGGGTGCTCAAACACGGAGCTTTGAGCCACTCGTGCGACTCACGGGGCGGACTTTCGATGAAATCTATCCCCTGCAACAGGCCTTTCCTGTTCGCTCACCGGAGCCCGCTAATGAAGAGGCGTGGGTTAATGCAGCGATGGCAAGCAACGCACTGGTGCTGCAAGCTAAAGCTGGCGTCGAGGCTGCGCGAAAACAAGTCCGAATCAATCAGTCTCGGCACTTACCGACACTGGATGCCCAAGTCTCATGGTCGAATCAAAAGACTGACAACACGGTCTTTTCGCTGCCAGAAGTAGAATCTGANTTTTACGCGGTTAACCTAACGATTCCCGTCTTTTCAGGTGGGGCGACGCGCTCCGGCGTTAAACAGGCACAATTTCAGCTGGACGAGGCGCAGAACAACTTAGATCTAGTTGAGCGACAGACGGCAGAAAACACCCGCGCACTGTTCTCAGCGATTAATACTGACGTAGCGCGAGTTAAAGCCAGACTTCAAGGAATCGAATCAAGCCGATCAGCACTCGCCGCGACCCAAACAGGGTATGAAGTAGGCACCCGAAATATTGTCGATGTGCTGCTCGCTCAGCAGCGACTTTTCCTCTCTGAATTTCAATTCGCAAGCGCTCGTTACCAATACATCAAAAATACTCTGCGATTGAAGCAGCTTGTTGGCAGCCTCGACCAACAGGATCTTGTTGAACTCAACCGGTTTATTGATGTCAGTAGGTCTGTGACTCAGGTCAAACCCTTGGAACGATAGCGCCGAGTCGCAAAGGCGCACTCAAAGAGGAAATGCTGTGGTTCGGTTTTCATTGGGCTTCATTGCTGTAGCGATCGTTACACTCTTTTTTGTTTTCCCAGAGTCGAGTGATACGACGCGCCCTTCACTCAACCGAGCGACGGCAGCAGAATCTCCTGCGCCCGCGGCCAACATTGACCTCACCAGTGATGAAGCCAACAACATTAGCGTCTTTGAGGCTGCAAGCCCCTCTGTAGTCTTTGTCACTAATACTCAATTGCGTCGCCGCCGATTTTCACTCAATGTCATGGAGATCCCAAAGGGATCAGGAACGGGCTTCGTTTGGGACGAAAGTGGCCTAATCGTGACAAACTTTCATGTGGTTTACGGCGCTAACAGAATCACTATCACNCTGCAGTCGGGTAATAGCTATGAGGCAGAAATCGTAGGCGCTTCACCAGAAAAAGACATCGCACTCTTGTCGATCAGAGCACCAAATGAGGCGCTCGTTCCCCTTCCACTTGGCGACTCCAACCAACTTGCGGTTGGGCGAAAAGTCCTGGCCATTGGCAACCCCTTCTCACTNGATACAACGCTAACCGTTGGTGTTGTGAGTGCACTCGGGCGCGAGATTAAATCCATGAATAATCGGACAATCTCTGGCGTCATTCAGACTGACGCTGCCATCAACCCAGGCAATTCGGGTGGACCGCTGCTGAATTCAAAAGGTGAATTAATCGGCGTCAACACCGCGATTTACAGTCCGTCAGGTGCGAGCGCCGGCATTGGCTTCGCAATTCCAGTCGCGACGCTCAAAAACATTATTCCCCAGCTACAAAAATATGGTCGCCTNTACCGACCTGTTTTAGGGATTGAGACGCTTTCCGACTCATGGGCAAGTCGACTGAAAATCAAAGGCGTGGTGCTATTCGCCGTTAAGCCTGGGCTTCCGGCGGCAAAAGCTGGAATGATTGGTGTGCGCGAGGATATACGAGGCAACATNCACCTCGGAGATGTCATCATCGCCATCGATGGCGAGCCGGTCACCGACGAGGACTCCATGCTATCGTTACTCGAGAACCGCCAACCGGGCGATGTCGTGCAGGTCACCTGTCTGCGTGATGACGAGATCAAGGAATTNGAACTTACTCTTACTGCGCCCTTCTCCGAGTTATAAAGGCCNNTCAGTTTTCGGACCATGCTCGTGATCACTGAAGAAGCATCGAGGCTCTCCCTAAGCGCTGCGTCAAGTTCTGTCAGTACCCGTTGTCAGAAAAGACGACAAGAGACAACCCATTTCAGATAGCCAACTTAGAGTCCATGAATCCATCATCTGGGCAATGAACCCAAATCGAGGTGTGATACAGTGGACNCTTTATTTATTTGAGCATCCCTCATGGATTGGCACGCGCTCGGTCACCTCGCGACAACCTTCGAATCAACGCACATCGCCCCTAAGAATGCGGCCGATGCNTTTTATATTGTGGTTTCAGGTGATGACCTACTCATCAAAGATGACGATGGCGACATCACGCCTATCAGCGCCGATGATTGGCGATGGTGCGGACTCGATGCAATCTCCGAGCACTGCTTGGGCGTCGTAAATCAGGTACCCATTTATGCGGTTGAGGTTGCTGACGATGTGGATGAACCTAATGGCTTTGGTTTCGAGTCGCTATGGTGGTTTTTATCAAAGGTGGATAGTGACCTTTTCTATCTNCTCGGCAGGGCCAAGCAAATTATTGAGTGGCAGCGCACCCATCGCTTTTGTGGAAAGTGCGGCGGCGAGACGCAATTAAGTAACGGAGACCGAAGTTATCGGTGTGATACTTGCAGACAATTTTTTTATCCGCGGCTATCGCCAAGCATCATCGTTTGCGTGAACAAAGGGACCGAGGTTCTCCTGGCAAAGAATGTGAATGCTCGAGGTAATTTTTATTCGACACTCGCTGGGTTTGTAGAGCCTGGAGAGTCCATCGAAACAACGGTTCACCGNGAGGTNTATGAAGANGTTGGTATCCGNGTCAAANATNTGCGNTATTTTTCCAGCCAATCTTGGCCGTTNCCNAACTCNCTNATGCTGGGGTTTCATGCAGAGTACGAAAGNGGNGAGATACNCATTCAAGANGAAGAACTGGCTGACGCGCAGTGGTTCCCTTTTGATCAATTACCNAATCCCCCTGCCATGATTTCGATCTCTGGATGGCTNATNAATGACTTTGTTCAGCGCGCGTCCCGCGGCGAGGTCTAACNNTAAGGCTGGGCGCCTTTTAGTCATTGNCCTGCTCAGCTTCGNGGCAACTGCCAAGTCNGAACCGCTGTCTATCGCGGTCGCCTCAAATTTTCGCTTTACGCTTGAAGCGNTGCTGAGTGANGGNATCAAAGCNGANCCNNCNNCCTACCGANTAAGCGCNGCNGCNTCGGGCTTNCTGTATGCTCAGATCGTNAACGGCGCGCGGTTCCANCTATTCTTCTCAGCCGACNCAGANCGTCCCANGCGACTCATGCAAGATGCCCTCATNGTTNCNGGCTCAAGGCNAACTTACGCCNTGGGTCAACTCGCNTTTTGGATGCCTGATCGANCNGCGGNTTGGCANGTNGCCCTCGCNAATTTTGNNGGCATTGTGGCCATTGCTAACCCANTNCANGCTCCCTANGGCCAAGCAGCCAAGGCACTGCTCGACAATCAATGGCTACCGANCACNCATACCATNGTGCTCGCTCCAAATGTGGGTGTCGCCTATCAATATGCCTTCTCGCGAACCGCCAAAGCGGCNTTCATCTCGCATGCCCAGGCNATCGCAGGCGGGCTGCCCTTGGAGGATTTTGTTGTTGTTAACGAAAGCGTTCATGCCCCCATCGTGCAACAGCGCGTCGTGCTAAGGGATCACCCGCTAGGCGACGATCTACTCCATTACATCGATTCGGAGGCGGGCCGATCGCACTTGAAGCGATTGGGCTACCTACCGGCACCGAGAAGCGCGGAGCCAGCGCTATGACCGTCGAG
>PBWF01000002.1 GCA_002728935.1 Gammaproteobacteria bacterium
CATATTCATGTCGATTTATGAAAGGTTGTATGAGTTTGCGGTTACGAAGGCAATTGGTACGCGACCCTGGTGGATCGGTCGCCTGATTGTTCTTGAGTCTTTGCTGATGGCATTAGCGAGTGTAGCGATTGGGGTGCTCATTGCGTATTTCGTCGGGGACTACTTTGAGCGAGAGGGGCTCGGGCTTGGTCAGATGGAAGTCGGTGGCGTCGTGATTCCCGAACGGATTCGCCCTGTGATGCTAATTAACCAATTTCTCGAGGCATCTTGGTTCTTGATCGGGCTGACGTTGCTCACAGCACTCTATCCAGCGCTTTACGCGGCAAAGATTACGCCTGCCGAGGCGATCAAACGTTCCCTCTAAGGAGACTGTGATGACAGAGCGAAAGACAGACACGCCGGTCATTTATACCGACCAGGTGGTTCGTCGGTTCGGTGAGGGAGCTGCGCTGGTGACGGCGGTGGGCGGGGTCTCATTAACTGTAGAGAGTGGCGAATTCGCGGCGCTTGTTGGACCAAGCGGGTCTGGAAAGTCAACACTGCTTAATCTGATCGGTGGGCTGGACGAGCCGGATGAAGGGCACATAGCGCTTGCAGGGATGAACTTGACGAGCATGTCCTCAGCAGAAATGTCAGACTTTCGGCGGGATCATATCGGGTTTATTTTCCAGTCCTATAACCTCATCCCTGTGTTATCGGCTGCAGAGAATATTGAATACATCATGCTGCTTCAGGGACTTGCGGCTCGAGACCGAAGAAAGAGAGTGGATGAGATGTTAAAGATGATTGGTCTCGATGGGCTCGGGCATCGTCGGCCTGCGGAATTATCTGGGGGGCAGCAGCAACGGGTGGCAGTTGCAAGAGCGATGGCGTCGAGTCCAGACATTATTTTGGCAGATGAGCCAACGGCCAATCTTGATTCGAAGACGGGCGTTGCGTTGCTCGAGACGATGCGGGAACTGAACGAAAACGAGGGCGTGACATTTCTCTTCTCGACGCACGATCAAAAAATTATTGAGCGCGCGAGACGGCTTGTCTGGTTAGAGGACGGTATGGTTACAAAAGATGAGGCACCAGAGCGATTGTGAAAGCTTGGCGCTGGGCATTGCTAGTTGGCCTATGCATCGCTCACGCTAGCTGGGCTGATGAAACGTTCTCCGGCTACTTGAAGAATTTCTCGCTCGTCCAGTTTGAGCAAACCAATGGAGACATTGAGATTCCACGCCAGGCGGTTCAAGAGAGCAGTTTGCGACTGATGTGGGAGCCAAAAGGNCGCGATTGGAGCANTGAATTTCATTACGAAATTCAGGGTCTTTTTGGGTCTCGGGAGTGGATGGGAGACTCCCAATTGCTGAGAACAGGTGCCCAAGGGCGTTATCGCTTTGATGATCTGAACACTGTATTTGCCAGCGGCAAAAAGAGCAGAGGTCAGCAGTCATTGGACCGCGCCAATGTGCGGCTTGCGAGAGGGACCTGGGATATTACCTTAGGGCGTCAGGCGTTATCGCTGGGCTCGGCTCGAATTATTAGTCCGACAGACGTTTTTCTACCGTTTGATCTGCGGGTCTTAGATACTGAATACCGACCCGGTGTTGATGCCATTCGGTTTGAACGGTCATTGGGAGATTTATCCATGATCGATGCGGGATGGATAGCGGGAGCTGAAGGGAAGCCTGAGGAATCAGCATGGTTTGGTCGATGGATTACCAACGCGAGAGGCGTTGATCTCGCNGCAACATGGATTGAGCGCCCGGATTATCGCCTTGCCGGATTCGCGGCTAACGGTGCTGCAGGTCAATTTGGACTCTGGTGGGAGGCAGCGCGTGTCTCAGGCAGAGAGTCCTATTGGCGCTCGAGTATTGGTATCGATGGAGGATTTGCCGCGACCGGTCTTTGGATGCTTGAGCTTCACTATAATGGTGCCGGCGAGCAAGATGTTTCCCGATATCNAGCAACCGAGCATCCCGATGCTTATCAAAACTTTGGTGTCTTTTTGCTTGCCAGACGGTATGTGCTGGCTGGGCTAAGTGTGCAATTGTCAGGCGTGACTAGTATTGCTGCCCAGGCAATTTTGAATCTGGACGATCNGTCGAGTTTTTTTCAAGCATCCGTCGACCGCTACCTTTCCGACGCATGGAGCGTTCAGGCCGGGTATTATCGGTTTGATGGGGATGAGGAAATCGCGATTACTCCTACGGGGGTCGAACTTGGGAGTGAATTTGGATGGAACCCTCATGTGGTTTACGTCGGCATTCGCTATTACTTTTGATCGAGAGCCTCGCGAATTAGATCGATCAGGGGTTGCTAGAGAGCATTCTGGGGTCTGATTATTTAATAATTCCCAGAAAGCGGTTAACAAAGGACTCGCGAAGCCCGTTGAGCGATTCGCAAATTACGATGAGAGGAGCGACGTGCGTACGATTAATAGTGCGTTTAAAACTGCGATGAAAAGCGAGCCGAGCAGAAGATNGTATAAAGGCTGAAAAGAGCCAGAAAAAAGCCAGATACGAAGCTCGAAAAAAACAGAAAGAAATCTGAAAAAAGCAGCATGAGNGCTAGGTGCGTCAAAAGGCATGTCGAATAAAACGAATTTACAAAGCATCCGACTCGAAGCCATGGGCATTGATGTTTGGCGCCTTCGAGGGCGGTCCAATAAGAGTGCCGCAGTCAGTTCGGCAGGCGAGACCGATGAAGTACAGGCTCGGGCAGTCGAGCAACAAGGGTCCGTCGATGATCGCGACTTAANCAACGTTAGCCCCAACGGGCCAACGCGTGCTGATAGCGTCCAGGTGCTAGCAGAGAAGGCCCCATCCTCTCCAGAGGCTGCAGATGCTGTCCCGGCCTCGGTGGTCGACATTGCCGCGAGCCGCGAGTTACATGCTGCGTTTTATGATTATCGAACGCTGCTGATTTGTGTGGTCGCAGAGCGAGACGAGGAAGAGGGCCGTCTCGTCCAGTTTGCCGATGATGTGGTGCGGGCTTACAACGGCTTGGAGATCCGATCGCTGTCTCGTATGGCCTGGAAGCAAGCCGGTGCCGACCTGCCGTCTGAACTGGTCGCGACCGTCAAACGAAGCAGTGCGCAGGTTGGCGTTATCATCCTGGGTGACACACTGTCAGCCAGCGAGGGAAAGGGCATTATCGACTTGCTCGGTTTGGTCTCAAAGGACGTGAGGTGGGTCGACTTGGTCCTCGGTAGAGAAACCTTGCCTCAAACGGATATGAAACGTCGATTGTGGGAAACCCTCAGTCAAAATGGCTAGCCGGTTAGCGTGCAAAGCGAACTAATCCTGAGGTCGATGCGTCACATTGATTTGCCCTTTGTCATGGGTAATGAAAATGCAGCCTATGAATTTCCGTGGTCTCAAACCGTGATGCGCCAGAGCTTAAACGGCAACGATCAATGTTGGGTGGCCGTAGTGCGCGGGGAGATTGTGGGTCATGCCGTGATGAAGTTCATCTTGGATGAAGCGCATTTGCTCAATATCTGTATTCATCCGCAGAACCAAGGGCGAGGATTGGGAACCAGCGCGCTGAAAGCAGTGATCAGCCGCGCAGAGAGTCAAGGCGCGAGAGAGATGTTCCTCGAGGTCAGGGCGTCCAATGCTGCGGCGATAGGGCTCTATGGGGGCGCCGGATTTAATGAGACGGGTCGGAGGAACGGCTACTATCCTACAGATGGTGGCCGTGAGGACGCGATCTTAATGGCTAAAGTGCTCAGCTTATGACCCGATGAGGCGCTCATGTATAATCCGGCTCCTCGAAATCATCATCCTGTAAACGGGGTCAGTCATGTCTCAGTCCGAGATGGCTCGAAGACGCACGTTCGCCATCATTTCTCACCCTGACGCTGGAAAAACAACGATCACCGAAAAGTTGCTGCTCTGGGGTAAAGCCATCCAGGTTGCTGGCACTGTGAAAGGGAAAAAGTCGGATCGCTATGCCACCAGCGATTGGATGACGCTCGAAAAGGAGCGGGGCATTTCGGTGACCACATCGGTCATGCAATTTCCCTATCGAGATTGTGTCGTCAATCTGCTCGATACCCCAGGTCACGAGGACTTTTCCGAAGATACCTATCGCACCCTGACGGCCGTCGATTCGGTGCTGATGGTCATTGACGGGGCAAAAGGGGTTGAGGATCGAACCATCAAGTTGATGGAGGTTTGTCGACTTCGTGACACGCCGATACTAACGTTTATCAACAAACTTGATCGTGAAATTCGTGACCCGATAGAGGTGCTCGATGAGATCGAGCGGATTCTCGATATCGCATGTGCTCCGATGACCTGGCCCATCGAAATGGGTGCATCCTTTAAAGGGGTCTATCACCTCTATGAAGACCGTATTTATTGCTTCAGTGGCAAAGATCAGCTTGAGACAGAGACGATTGATGGCCTGGATAGTGACGATGCAAAAGCGTACCTGGAGGATCGGTGGCAGGATTTCGTTGATGAAGTCGAACTGGTTCGCGGAGCAGCGCACTCGTTTGACTTAGCGATGTACCAAGAAGGGCAATTGACCCCCGTCTATTTTGGATCGGCATTACGAAATTTTGGCGTGATGGAAATGCTGGATGGGTTCGTTGATGTGGCCCCGCCGCCACAGGCGAGAGAAACCAATGATGGGCTGGTAGCGCCGGAAGAGCCTGAGTTTTCCGGCTTCGTGTTTAAGATTCAGGCCAACATGGATCCAAAGCACAGAGATCGTATTGCATTCCTGAGGGTTTGCTCGGGTGANTACTCCCAAGGGATGAAGATGCATCACGTCAGGGTTGGCAAAGATGTCAAAGTGTCTGACGCGGTCACATTCTTAGCAGGCGAGCGAGCTGCCACGGGGGTCGCCTACGCCGGGGACATCATCGGGCTCCACAATCACGGCACCATCCAGATCGGCGATACGTTTACAGCGGGTCGAAAAGCGAGATATACCGGTGTTCCCCACTTTGCGCCCGAACTCTTCCGCAGAGTGAGATTGAAAGATCCATTGAAGAGTAAGCAACTGCGGCAAGGCCTGACCCAGCTCTCGGAAGAGGGAGCGACTCAGCTTTTCATGCCTGTGGCGTCTAATGACTTGATTTTGGGTGCCGTGGGTGTGCTTCAGTTTGACGTTGTTGTTTATCGATTACTCGATGAGTACAAAGTTGATTGTGCTTACGAGCCGGTCTCGGTCGCAACCGCTCGCTGGGTGGAATGCGATGATGCGAAAATGCTCGCCGATTTCAAAAAGAAAGCCGATGCTAATCTGGCGCTCGATGGCGGTGGCCACCTTACCTACCTTGCTCCATCCCGCGTCAATCTATCACTGATGGAGGAACGCTGGCCCGACGTTCGTTTTCGCGCGACTCGTGAAATTACCTAGCTCATATCTTCGTAGGGATTAGGGACGGAGAGAGTAATNGGTTGATCTAGGCCCGGGATATGAATGGTCTCGCTATTGATCCCGAGCGCTGGTCCCTCGATTACTCCCTCGCCGAATTGATAAATCACATGGTTTTCGCCGCGTATAGATGCCTCATCGTAGGCAATGGTTTGCTCAGCAACCTGCTCATGGCGCGCAGCATGTGAGCGTAAGGCAGCTTTACCGTGTCGTTTCTCTAGCATTTGCGTCGTGACCGAGGGAGACAGCAGCGCCGCGGTTGCATTGTTCCCGCCGAATCCTTTCGAGTTAATGAGCGTGGCTTGCATNCGATCNGGATCNTCAANGTGGTGCGANAACANGAAGTTGAGATGATCGTGGTGAACGTCTTCAGCGAGNTGTTTCGAGGTGACGATGCCCGGAATCACCCCATCCTGCCAAACACCAAGCGAAGCGATAATTTGATCCCCCGATGCACACGCGAGTGAGTGACCAAGGTAGGCTTTGATCGCTGCCACAGGCCAATCCTTGATGCCGAAAGCNTTCGCCATGGCATCAAAAATGTGCGACTCGGTCACTCGATTTTGCGGGGTNCCGGTGCCGTGCGCTTGCATATAACTGCGCTCCGATAGGGCTTTGTCNCCNAGAATCGCTCGAACCGTGCCCATGGCCTTGCCAACTGTAACGTAGTTCCCGATGCCCGGACCCGGTATCGATTTCTTGAACCCATCNGCATTGACAAAGACATCCCCAACGCCCGCGTAGATGTGGGCGCCTAGCTCTAGCGCGAGTTCATCATCAAAGAGNATGACAAATTGCGATGCTTCAGCGAGCGTAAAACCGCAATTGTCAGCAAACGGCCGGCAAGCCCGTCGGTGATCAAGCTCGCCGGTCCCATCTAACTTNATCAGGGCATCGTCTTCAGCGAGTGCCCCCATCGTTCGGTACCCTTCAATAATCTCTGGTGTCAGCGGTGCTTCGCTGGATCCAATGACTGCCACCCGATATCGGCCCGAGCGGATGTCTTCCATGCCTTGACGCAGGTTGTAAAGGAAGGTGGCACATGCGCCGACGTTGGCACCGGTTGCGCCAACACTACCGATCACATAAGCGTTGACGAAATCCGCGGTCATTTCGGCGAGTCCCAGTGGGCAGTTTTTTGCGCTCACGCGCTTGCCCAAAAGGGCCGACTGCAACATCCCGCCTGATCCATTGAAATCAAGCTGACCCATTGCGCTACTGGCGTAAACCGCAATTTGGTCGCCTGGGACTCGTTGCCGGACGGTTTCCCAGGGTATACCTAGCGACTGGATCGCGTCCGATGCGCCGTAAACGGTNAGCTGCAANCCCCGAGGATGACTTCGGCTTTGATAGAGCTGATCGGGAGCAAAACCACTGGGTAGCTGACCGGCAGCGTTAACCTTTGACGCTCGTAGATCACGAAAGAAAACCTCNGTGGACTCAGGAGCGGTCACCATCACCATTCCGCTTTCANCATCCTGGACCGTCCACGAAGGAGGAATGTGCTCAGGCAGTTGGTTGTTCTTGAGTTTGAAGGAAAGTGGGGCTGCTCCTTCTCCGTGAATCTCAGCTTGTCGATTGGCTCTGTAGTAGTTTGGATCAAACAGATTGTGTTCGAGCTTCCGAATCAGCGTGCTTGCCAGGGCTTCCTCTTCGGTGACNGACCGTCCCATTAGCGCACTGAGCGAAGCAATTGTGGAAGCTTTCTTCGAGGCATCGAGGGCGTCGTACACCATTCGGCGGTAGCCATGGTGGCCAGAGCTTCGGCCCGCTGGATTAATNCCTCCAAAACCAACAATGACGGGTAGGCGTGTCACGGCAGTCGGTCTCTCCTTGCAATTTGATTTAGGCTCATGAGCCTCTTTGGCGCTCCCGCGACCAGGTGATTGGGGGCATGGCTCTATTGATCAGACTAGTTCCACGGCAACGGCGGTCGCCTCGCCTCCGCCAATACAGAGCGCAGCAATACCTCGATTGAGACCTCGTCGCTTGAGTGCGTGGACGAGCGAGACAATGATCCTCGAACCAGTTGAGCCTATGGGATGCCCTTGAGCGCAGGCACCGCCATTCACGTTCACCTTGTCGGGATCGATACCAACTTCTTTGATCGCCAACATGGTGACCATTGCAAATGCTTCGTTGATCTCGAACAAGTCCACATCGCTGGCTTGCCAATTGAGTCGATCGAGCAAGGTTTTAATGGCGTCGACAGGCGCCAGGGTGAATTCTGACGGGTGTCGCGAATGCGTGGTGTGCCCAAGGATTGTAGCCATTGGTTTCAAGCCTTTTTTAGCCACGGCCGTCTCGCTTGCCAGCACTAACGCCGAGGCTCCATCGGAGATCGAGCTGGAGTTGGCTGCGGTGACCGTGCCGTCTCCCTTAAACGCAGGTTTGAGTTGGGGTATTTTATCGATATTGGCGTTCCCCGGTTGTTCGTCAGTATCGATGATGGTCTCGCCTTTGCGATTTTTGACCGTAACGGGTGCGATCTCAGCGGTGAGAGCCCCAGATTTGATCGCTGCCATGGCGCGTCGCAATGAGCCAATCGCGTATTCGTCCATGGCTTCTCGCGTGAGCTGGTGCTGATCGGCCACATCTTGGGCGAACGCGCCCATTAATCGACCTGTCTTCGCATCTTCAAGACCGTCAGTGAACATGCAGTCTTGCAGCTCGCCGTGACCCATTCTCAGTCCACCGCGCGCCTTTGGCAGGAGATAAGGCGCATTGCTCATGCTTTCCATGCCGCCTGCGACCATGACCTGATTCGTCCCGGCACGAATCAAATCGTGCGATAGCATCACTGACTTCATGCCAGACCCGCATAACTTATTGATCGTAGTGGCTCCCACGCTGTCAGGGATACCTGCGTCTATTGCAGCCTGTCTGGCAGGTCCTTGACGGAGTCCAGAGGGCAAGACGCAGCCCATAATGACTTCATCGATGTCGTCGCCGCTTAAATTGGATTTCTCCAGCGCTGAACGTATAGCGACTTCGCCAAGATTCACCGCCGAAAGTGTACTCAACTCACCCATGAGCCCGCCCATCGGGGTTCGAGCACCGTCAATAATGTAAACAGCGTCAGACATATGAGTTGTTCCCTAAAAGTTCCCAGAAAATGGATGTCACGCGAGATTCGCCCCGGGCCAAAGGATAGCGGAAGCTTGCTTTGCAAACCAGTCAACGGCGTCCTAACTCCAGTGAAGTTGTTGCTCATTTTTTAAGGCCTACCGTTCTTGTGCTTTTGGCTTTTATCGTTTGTGCTGAAGGCTCTTGGTTGCTTGCGCCGAGGGCGCTTTCATCTGGTCGGCCAGTCTCAACGTTAATTAACTTAGCCCCATTGTTGGTGTTATGCAGTAACGCCCTAGCGGCGGGGGTGGGCGGTCATCTTTGGATTAATCTCGTGAGCCCGGGGGAACCTCCAATAACCCGATAGCATTAGCCCATTTTCGGCAATTTATGGAGGGCGATAGAGGCCCCGTCAGCACTTCCGTGTAATGTCTCGGGCCAGATGAAGTGCTGAGGCGAATAGCGCTGTTCGATGGCGTGTTCGTGATGGATGAAGGTCCGGTTCGACGTGCTAGGAAGTCGGATCGGTGCCGGCCAACTGCCCGCCGTGTGATAGACTCGTAGACAGGACGGAGGTAGTTATCTGAGGACGAATGAGGCTATTTGAGTGCGACGTCCGAACATGATTCTCAGGCGAAACTTGATCGATGATGTCATGAATTCGCAGAGATGGATTAGTTGATGGGGAGTTAGCCAAATGTCAGAAAAAGCAGCAGCCGCTTTAGAAATTT
>PBWF01000007.1 GCA_002728935.1 Gammaproteobacteria bacterium
TGGCGGGCGCTGTTTGGGGCGATCATTGCTCCCCGATCTCTGATACTACCGTGATGTCGTCCCTTTCCGCAGGCTGCGATCATATCGAGCATGTTCGGACGCAGATGCCGTACGCGCTTTTAGTAGGCGTTGCTAGTATTGTATTGGGAACCCTGCCCGTTAGTTTCGGTATGCCGTGGTGGCTTGGGTTTCTGCTTGGTGCAGGCCTGCTCGTCTTCGCCTTGAGGCACTTAGGTGAAATCGTAGATCCGCCGTCCGCGGCCTTAGCCTCAAAAAGCTAAATCAATCAAAATGAAAGATATGAAAAACCTTTTAATTGGCGCCGAAAAAGGGAGTAGACCTTCTCACCTTAATTTAAGTAAACTGGGGAACCAGGAAGTAGTTTTGGGGCGCAAAGAGCGTGGTTCGCGACCGTGCATTTTCGCTGAAAGGATAGGGAGGATCTTGAAACCAAATTCCTGACACGTGGAACTGTCAGAGCGCTGTTGTTTCGTGAACACGGTGGTTCTAGAAAGCCCTCAGTACGTTCCTCTTAGACCTAAACGACTAGGTTGTTGTAAACAAACGTTTGGATAAAAGAGGATGCATCATGGATAAAATGTTTTTAGTTCAAGGCGACATGGTCGGTGTCAGCTTCTGGCTGGTGTCGATTGCGATGGTCGCGTCAACCGTTTTCTTTCTATACGAAGGACTTCGTGTTAAACCACAGTGGCGACTCTCGCTGCTGGTTGCTGGTCTCGTTACCTTAGTGGCCGGTGTCCATTACGACTACATGCGTGATTTCTGGGTCGTAAACCAATCCACCCCAATCGACTATCGTTACATCGACTGGTTGATTACCGTACCGCTCTTAATGATCGAATTCTTCCTCATATTGCGCGCAGTCGGTGCATCAGTGGGAGCAGGCTCGTTCGTGCGGCTGTTAGTCGGTACTTTAGTCATGCTTGTGTTCGGTTACGCGGGTGAAGCTGGGTTGATGGATTACACGTTGGGATTCGTCCTAGGGATGGTCGGATGGATTGTGATCATCTATGAGATCTTCGCCGGAGAAGCTGGGAAAGCTGCGGGTAATGCCTCAGAGTCTGTTCAGTCAGCATACAATGCGATGCGTTGGATTGTGCTAGTCGGCTGGGCGATTTACCCAATAGGGTATTGGGCCGGAGGACTTGTGGGTGGAGAGAATGGTCTCAACATCATTTATAATCTCGCTGATTTCGTGAACAAAATCTTGTTCGGCTTGATCATCTGGAACCTTGCGGTCAAGGATTCAGGCGACACAGCGCACTAAATCGCGTTAGGAACTTAACGGTTCGAAAAAGCCCCGCTTCGGCGGGGCTTTTTTTTGGTTGGTCAACTGCATACCCTGTGAGGTTGGAGCCAGTCCAAGACTGGTATTAATGGTTTGCGCAATTGAAGTGATGGCAGGGGAGGAGATATGTATCCGCTTAGAGTCGGGGTGAGCTACGATTTTCGGAATCCTCCTGATTCGGGTATCAGGAATCCTGATTTCTACGCAGCAATCATTGAGCAAGTGAAATGGCTCGACAGCATTGGTGCTGAGCTTGTTTGGTTCACTGAACATCACTTCATTGAAGATGGTTACTTGCCGAGCTGGGCGCCGGTCGCTGGTGCCATGGCAAGCGTGACGTCGAAAGTCCGCTTTAATACAGACATTTGTTTACTTCCCTTTAATCATCCTATCCGCCTCGCAGAGGATCTTGCGGTGCTTGATAACTTGTCCGGAGGCCGGGTAGAAATTGGTTTGGGGCTAGGTTATGCGCCCCATGAGTTCAAAGGGTTTGGCATACCAAGATCCCATCGAGTGTCACTAATGGAGGAGGGCCTTGATGTACTGAAGCTCTGCTTTGCAGGAGAACCATTCAGTTATGAAGGTAAGCGATATCAGTTCAGTGATGTCGTGATTACTCCTGGATACGTTCAAGAAGGAGGGCCACCATTATGGATTGCGACAATGTCAGAGGCAGGCGCTGACCGAGTGGCAAGGCACGATGCACACATCCTTCCGCAAGGCTTGCGCGAGCGTGCCTTTAAGCCCTGGGTAGAGGCGCTTGAAACTAGCGGGCGGAGTCCAGACCATTATCGAAAAGGGATTATTCGAAGCGTGCTAGTGACCGATGACCTAGACAGAGAATGGGGCCGTGTGCGCACCGCAGAACGATACCGCATGCAGCTGTATCGACGATTTTTCGAGGAAAGCAACGAAGGATTTGGCGACGAGGGGGAGGCGATTCCTCAGACTTGGATTGTTGGGAATGTCTCGGAATGCATAGATCAATTAGAGTCCTTCATACGCGCGTTTGGGATTACCGATTTAGTGACGATGGCGGTTCCTCCAGGGATGCCTGTGGATGCTTTAAACCACAGCCACGAGCAGTTGTTTAAAGTAGTGATTCCACAACTTAAAGATCGATTGAAAGCGTGAGCTATGCTCGTACGAACCGTGTCTGGCCGTTTATGGCTTGAATGGCATCATCTCGCAATGCATTCAAAATGTCCCTGACAGGGCGAACCTGATCGAAGTAGCCCACGCTTTGACCAGCACCAGAATGAATCAACGGCTCAATATCATGTTCTTCGATAGCGCCAAGCAAATCTCCCACCAGTACGTCTTGATAGGGCATTTTCAGAGGAGAAGGCGCACCCTCTGCCTCCCAAGCCTGACTCCATCCTGTTCTTATCTGGCGAAAGGTCTTGCCTGATTCCGAACGTGTGATTACTGTATCCCCGCTTCCAGCCTCAATAAGTTTCTTTGTATTGACCGGATGCATGTGGCTTTGATGCTCCTCCGAAAATAGCCATGCGGTCCCAAGCCAGACGCCTTGAGCGCCCATTGCGAGCGCCGCGGCGATATGTCGGCCAGTAGCAACGCCGCCAGCGACCAGAACTGGCACATCCCCAGCAGCCTCAACAATCTGAGGGACCAGCGAAAACGTGCCAATCGTCCCCGTATGAGCACCCGCGTCGTATCCCTGGGCTACTATAATCTCCACACCAGCATCGATTGACCGTTGGACGTGATGCGGGCTGCCAATCAGCGCAAGGGTTGTTTGTCCTCTTGCTTTTGCAGCTTCCACCACAGGTTTGGGTGCGCCGATCCCGCAAGCAAACATATTGACACTAGAATCAAGCACTGCCTCAACTTGTTTTGCCTCAATTTCTGAAGATCGGATGAAGCGGGTTCGCATCCCGGGCTTTGTGGCAGCAGGGACGTCAAAGCGATCGATAATCGATTGGACAAAATCTTTGTGTGCTTGGGGAATCTCAGCCTCTATTGCTTCTCGGGAATTGTGTTGAGGCATCCCAGGAGGCAGAACTAAGTCAACTCCGAAGGGTTTATCTCCGACGAGCGAACGGATTTCCGCTAACTCATTTCTTATCTCTTGAGGAAATCTTCGAGTGGCGCCGTATACACCGTAACCGCCCGCTTGACTGATAGCGGCAACTGTCGCGACATCATGGGCGAAACCAAAGATGGGCGTCTCTATGCCCAGTTGATCACAAATGGGGGACCATAAACGTGACAATGGCTACCTCCGAAATTATTCGGGCTCAATATGAGCGACTATGCAGTGAATGACTTCCGACGTCAAAAGACCGAGGGATCCGTAGTTAGTGGCTATATCGGGATTGAATTTCGGTAACGATTTGATCACAGCGCCTGGCGAAGGCGTCCTCGTCCGCCTTCGTCCAGCCATAGTCCAATGTCTCAGCAACAGTCTCCTTAAACGCACGCATGAAGATTGGATAGAGCCTACCCGGCACGAAATAAGCCGTCTCGTGATTTTGGGCTTCCCAATTCAAGTAGTCGGCCTCATCGTCGAGATCACGCGCCATCATCAGCCTGTAAATCTCCGCCATCATCTTCCCGCGATGGACCCGGTCCATATGAGCCATCAACGTTTTGCCTTCTTCACTGATCTGAAAAAAGCGTTCAAAGCATTTCTTGTCAAAGTCGATATCAGTGGTTGCGACCTGCTCCAGTAATGCATGTATAGATGATTGCATAATAAATCCGCCTTTTATCCTTGGTCAGCGACGATTAAGGCCAGTGGCGCCTCGCAGGCTTTAAGGTTGAGTGGCGCCCCGCCCCTGGTTGTCGGCGCCGCGATAGACAATTGCCAGTTCCTTATCTCTCGCAAGAGGATTTTCTATCTCACGTCCGCAGTTTGATCAAGGAATTCTGGAAGAGGGGTGCTGAAGGGCTATCGGAGGTGAGTTCTGCTTGTAATTCGCGCCCCCAGACAGAAGCCGGTAAGCTCGATTTGAAAAGGGGGCATCTATGTCAGATCAGGCGTTAGAAAAAGATTCGAAGGGAGAACCAAAGACAGGTGGATGGTATGCCCATTATGTTCTTTTCGTATTGGTCATTGTTTACGTATTTAACTTTATCGACCGAAATATTCTTTCGATCTTGTCCCAAGAGATACAAAAAGATTTAGGCGTCTCGGACGCAGAGATGGGCTTTTTGTATGGAACGGTATTTGCCGTTTTCTACGCGGTGTTCGGTATCCCGCTTGCTCGGTTCGCTGATGTATACGTTCGCAAGAATCTTATTAGTGTGGGGCTAATGTTTTGGAGCGCGATGACTGCATTGTCTGGCTTTGCTAAGTCATTTCCGCAGTTGGCGTTATTCAGAATCGGCGTTGGGGTTGGTGAGGCGAGCGCGTCTCCCGCAGCGTTTTCCATGCTATCGGATTATTACGCGCCGAAATTGCGTGCAACAGTACTCGCAATCTACTCATCGGGCGTTTACATAGGCGGAGGGATAGGCCTGTTCCTTGGCGGCTTTGTGATGGAGACGTGGGACGCTACGTATGTTGGTCAGTCCGAGGCGCCTATGGGGATAAGAGGATGGCAAGCAGCGTTCCTCGCGGTTGGTATCCCTGGCATTCTGATGGCGTTTTGGGTCTGGACGCTAAAGGAACCCCAGCGCGGGCAAAGTGAGGGCCTAATAGCAGAGGTGCACCCAGCGCCCTTTAAGGTCCTCGGCACTGAACTGGCCGCGATGTTGCCCATCATCAATTTAATTGGTCTCCGAAGGTTAGGTGTCAGTTTGCCGCTTAATCTTGCAATTGGTGGTGCTATCGCGGCTGCAGCCTACGTGCTTATCTTAATTACAGGAAATATCCCCCAGTGGGTTGCACTCGGCCTCGGGGTTTACGTAACCTTTTCATGGGTCCAAGCCTTAAAGGCAAGAGATCCCGCAACCCACGCGATGATGTTTAAGGCTAAGGGACTGATTTACACCCTGCTCGCCTTTCCTTCCATAGCTTTTGTCACCTACGGTATCGGTTATTGGACCGCACCTCTGGTACTAAGACTCCATGACACTAGTCCAGCTGAAGTCGGCATGTACATAGGCCTAGGCTCAGCGGCGGGTGGGCTGATCGGCGTCACTTTAGGCGGCATCATTGGCGACTGGGCAAAGTCAAAGCATCCAGCAGGTCGATTGATTGTGGGCTATCTGGCCATTTTAGGCACTGCGCCACTCGTCTATTGGATGGTCTACACGGAAAGCTTGATGTGGGCCTTTGCGCTCAACTTTCTGCATCATCTATTCAGCGCTGCGTGGCCAGGCATTCCCCCGTCGACAGCCAGCGATTTGGTGATGCCCAGGATGCGAGCCGTAGCCAGTGCCTATTACATCCTTGTGAATACCATGATTGGCTTAGCCATGGGGCCTTACTTCATTGGCCAGCTATCCGATGTCTATGCCGCCGACGGTATGAATTCGGCAGAATCGCTTCAGCTCGCAATGACCAGTGCCATGGGCATTTTCGTGATTACGTTTGTATTGCTGACGCTGGCTTGGCGGCATTTACCAAAGGATGAGGCAACGCGCCTGGACCGCGCCAAAGCCTTGGGTGAACGGGTAGAAACCGTTTCATAAAGAGATGCTGGCATTGGGCGCTCTCATAGGGTGGGGAAGTCCTCGATTTCAGCAAGGGCCGCTGGCCGGTATCGCTCAAGTAGAGAGATCAATCGGGCGAGAGTCNCNGTGTCAAAAAANCCTGAGTAATCACTTGGCCTGAAATGCATTTGAAACGCTCTAACCGCTAACTGTGACTGGGTGTCTTCAATTCCTGTCGCTTCAATCTTATAGCCGTAGGCGCCTAGTAACCGCTGTTGCAGGTCAATCGAAGGTTCCATCGTGCCAAGCGCTTTTGTAATCGTCTCAACCCTTTGATCATCGTACCAAGCGCCTATGCCGGCCTTGTAGAGTTGCCGCCATGGGAAAAGAGGACCAGGNTCAATTTTACGGTCGGGGGCAATATCAGAATGGCCGACGATCGTGTGTGGCCGAATATCCGGATATTTCTCTAAGATTGATTGGAGCAGGCGGATCAGTAGCTCAATTTGCTCATCCGAAAACGGTTTGAACACGCAGCGATCCTCNAACGCAGGACTATTAGCGAGTGCCTTAATGCTCTCCAAGCAGCGTGATTCATTGACGATCTCGATGCCTATGGACTGATCATTCAGTCCGGTCTTGCCAGCCCAGTAGGAAACGCCAGCGTGCCAGGCTCTTAGTTCAGTCGGTACGAGCTCATAAATGACCAGAGAGGACTGATCGTANGTTGGGTCACCTGGTTCCGGGAGGAGGTAATGNGCGCTGACAGGGCGATCGACTGACCCCGTTAGTATCCTTAAGGACTCACCGAAGTTCTCGGAGGTGAAATGAATGATCAAGTGATTCACGCGCGCGTTAAAATTGCCGGAGGGCGATTGAACCATTGGCAATTGNTGGCAACNNGTNATTGCGCCAATCATTAANAGTGTCATCGCGGACCGAAAGAGTGGCATTGCGTTCATNGTTCTCNGCTCNNTGTGGTCANTCGATCCAGGCTAATTGCGACCCCCACCGTGGTAATTGCGGCAATAGGAAAGAGCCAGGGCCAGGCGAGCACCGCGTCCTCTATCGTGAAGCCTAGCCAGTTAGGATGATTTAGCACGGCGACTAGACTAACGCTCACGATCACAGCTGGAATCGTCCAATTCGCATGGTTGAGTCCGATGATGCTGAGCAGTATCAGGCCAATCATTGGACCGTAGGTGTATGTGGTCATGGTAAAGGCAAGGTCAACGAGATTCATGCTGCTGTTTTCGTAGGTCATTGCGATCANGCCGAGCGCAATACCCCACGTGAGAACGAGCGTTCGTGACAAGGTGATGTNTTTGAGCGCTGGCCACACGCTTTGCGCAGCGCGATGCGAGACTTGCGCAAGCGCAGCCAAAATTGAATCTAGACTAGAAATAGCGGCGCTTAAAAGTCCCGCAATGATAAGTCCCCGCACCCCNTCTGGNAGCACCGATAAAATGAACACGGGTAAAATTCGATCATTTTTTTCGGCCACCATGGGAGCAAATGTTGGGTCTAGCGGAAAGGTTTCATAGTAGACAAAAAGGCCCAAGCCCACTGCCAACATTATGAGCGGGATGACTTCGCCGAACATGCTGAGGAGGACNGCTTTTTTGGCCGCTTGCTCATTTTCACAACACAGCAAGCGTTGGACAAATAATTGATCTCCGCCGTATACCGCGACNTTTTGAAAAGGTAATGCGATAAGCGCGGCCCAGAACGTAAAGGCTACTCTCGGGTCCGTTGTGAAATTTAAGACGGTGAGTTTTTCTTGGGTGCCAGGGTTCGTCAACGCTTCTAGTCCAGCGATTGGCAGCGAGGCGACAACATAAATGAGGACAAAAATCGCGCTTCCGATCAACACAAAAAATTGAACAACGTCGGTCCAGATCACCGTGCGAATTCCGCCTAGCCAAGTCCATGCAATGCTGAAACAAGTGATAATCAAGATGCTCTCGGCCAACGCCCAACCTGTTAACAGTTCGAGTACGAGTGCGGTTGCGTAGACTCGAACACTTTGGCCAAGCACGCCGCCAACCAAAAACAGACCGGAGATAAGCTGTCCTGCGCGGAGACCAAGCCNGTGTCGGGTGAAGTCATAGGGGCTGTAGTAATCGCTAGAGAAGTAGTGGGGGACCAAGACATAAGCAACGATAAGACGGCTAATGATGCCGCCTATGGCCAGCTGTAGGTAAGTAAAATTCCCATCCGCTGCGTAGACTAGTGCCGGCACTGACACAAAGGTGATGGCGCTGATGGTGGTCGCAATGGAAGAAGCTGCGACAGCGGGCCAAGGCACATTGCGTCCACCCAAGAAAAAATCATAGTTCGTGGCCTGCGGGCCTCGAAGGGCGTGCCCAATCCAAGTTGTCCCAACGAGATAGATGGCGACGATGGTCCAATCAAGGCNAGAAAACATATTAATTCCCCAGCATCTTGCTAAGCCCTGCACCTAGATAGAGGTCATTTTTGGCTCCCGTTGNGGTGTAGCCATTGATGAGCACTCGTCGGTAGTGGTTGCATGAGTTCGTTTTACTTGTTGGGGCTGCGTGGGGGCCAAAAAGCATCATGTCACCTGTNTGTCCCGTCAGATCGTTGTGTGTGATGGCAGTGCTATTCGGCTAGCAAACACATTCACTGCTTAACTGGTGGTAACGAAGTTATTTCGGATCTTCATCGAGCATGACAGCAGTGCCATACGCGAGCAGCTCGGCTGCTCCGCCGATTACTACTGACGTTGAAAATCTGACATCGATGATGGCGTTAGCACCCATTGCGCTTGCATCGCTGATCATTCTGTCGAGTGCCTGTTCTCGTGCCTCCGCCATCAGCTTGGTGTACTCCTGGATTTCACCGCCAACCAATAGCCTCAAAAGCGCGATGATGTCTCGACCGATATGCCTTGCTCGGATGGTGTTGCCCTTTGCTAACCCAAGATGAGTGGTGATGGTTCTCCNGGCGATAGCGCCTGATGTGGTCACTAACATGGTTAATTGCTCCTTTTGTGAAGGAATTCGAGCCTGTGGCTCGGCTTCAGCATCGCGATATTAGCGGTGTATGTCGATGTAGCGATCGTGGCACTTGGCCTTGAGGCGCTCAAACAATACGATAGTCAAGCCGATCATCGTGCCGAGCATCAGTGTGGCGAGGGCAAAAACCGCCCAGGTTGGCGCGGCTTCGTCATTAGNTTCCGTCTCGATGAAACCAAAGCCACTCAACAAACCTACGGCCAAAAGCGCNACATAACCCCCGACGACTAAACACCAAACCAAGAGATAGCGTGAAGTGGGTTCGCGGGTGGACGNTTGATGAGCGAGGTGGTCTTTCTTCATGGTTACTTTCGGGCGATTCCGTTCCAATGGGCGACGGGAGAGATGGTTGTCTTCATCCGGGGCAAGCCTCTGAACAGATTTCGCCTGATCGCTTTACGGCGCGAGGCTTGATCGTGCTTGTATACCCCAGTAGCCATCTATTTTAGTCACGATATAAAGTGAGTGATAGCGACCAATCGGCTCGCCTGTAGCGTTGTAACGTTCGAATACGGTTTCAAGGTGTACCTTTGAGTCGGATACGAGGGTTGGCGTGCGCGACCGCCAGGCTGAGCGTCTCCAACCGGTTGACCTTAGTCTTTCGAAGACGGGTCGATCCGTGAATTCTGCGGCGCTTGGGTAGACCGTTACGGTCTCACTCGCAAACCTGACATGAGGGTAGTGAAGAGTTTCGGACCATCCGACGATATCCTCATCATTGAACGCTGCCATGAACTCATCGAGCACGGCGAGTGCCGCGGTCACTGAAGGGGGGTGTGCTGGGTTAGCGCTCTCTGCGCTTACGTTGAATGTGATCAGCGAGGTAATTAGAAGAAGTAACGGCCGCATAGCAAATCTCGCAAGGAAGTGGGAATCGGGTTGTATAGGTGCGGTCCGGAAGCAACATTGCGTTCGCGGCTCTCAGTATCGAAAATGTCACGATCATAGGGAGAGCGTCAAGTGACTGATCGTGTTGTCGATTTTGACAAAGCAAAGCAAAAGCCGACGGAAGTGAAAAAGGCTGAGCGCCTCAAGTCCATGCAGCAAGCCTTTACGGATTATCGTTCCGAGGCCCTAAGCCAAAAAAAGAATAAGAGCACCAAGGCGTCTCGGAAGAAAAAGAAAAAAGGACGTAAAGGGCGATAATGGGTGACAGGGCACGATCACCTAGACGCACGGCTTGAGGTCTCATGAACTATTGGCTGGTCAAAAGCGAGCCCGATGACTGCGGTATTCAACATTTCGTCGACAAGGGAAGCACAGCGATTTGTTGGGACGGGGTTCGTAATTATCAAGCGCGCAATTTCTTGCGAAAAATGGACACCGATGACCTAGTGTTTTTGTACCACTCGAGTTGCAAAGTTATTGGTATTGCGGGGACTCTGAAGGTGACCCGAGCAGCCTACCCCGATCCGCTGCAGTTCGACGTGGCCTCTCGCTACTTCGATGCGAAAAGTACCATGGACCAGCCTCGGTGGACGGCTGTGGATCTCGTTTTGGACAGGGCCTTTAGAACCGTCATTGGTAGAGCCCAGTTGCAATCGCTCGTCTCATTCGCTGATTCACCTTTGACCGGCAAAGGATCGAGACTGTCAGTGATGCCCATCACCAAGACGCAGTGGTCAGATGTTGTGCAAATCGCGAGCGTCATCGAGGACTATTGAAAACCCATCCAATAAAGCTGGCGGCCTAGTCTTATTATCCGGCTCGGCTGACGCGCATCAGTCTTTCGGGGTGGCTTTAGCGACTGATTGAATTGCGACCCCGCATCGGTAGAAATGAAAAACAGCCCAAATGGCGATGACAAGCGTCGTCATCAGACCATAGCGTAAACCGTCAATGCCCTGGGTTTCCTCAAAGTAATCGCTAAAAAAACCCACGGTGAACGGGCCAAGCCCCAGCCCGATAATATTGGTAATAAAGAGATTAATCGCAGCGGCGACTGATCGCATTTCGATGGGCGTGACGTTTTGAATAAGTGCGAACCCTGGCGCCACGTAAACGGTACTGAGGATGGCCGGAAGGGCGTAGAACGCAATCGCCAGCATTGGCGTTGGTGCCGTGAATGCAAGGTATAAGAGTGGTAGCACCGTAAGATTCACGATGCCTACTAGCCAAGGGAGCCACTGTTGCCCAAATCGAAGCGACAGCGCGTCAGCGGCCCGGCCGCCCAAATAAATACCAATGGCACCGCCGACGCCAATGAGTAAGGCAAGGTAACTGCCTGCTTCGCCAGTCCCCATCTCATGAATGCGCACGAGATAGATGGGGATCCAGATAATGGTTGCGTACCCTGTGAAAGCAATGAGAGATCCGGCAATCACGATATGACGGAGCGGTTTGGATCCCCACATGAATTTGACCACCGACCCGAAGCTGGGCGGGGTAACCGGTGTGCCGATATTTTCAGAGTGGCCTCTTGGAGGCTCCTTGACCGTCAGTTGGAACACCAGTGCGAGCAGGATGCCCGGGACGCCCACCACAAAAAAAGCAACTCTCCAGCCGAACCATTCGTTAATCCACCCGCCTAGAAGGAAGCCGATTAAGATGCCCCAATTAATTCCTGTGCCGAAAATGGCCATCGCGGTGGCTCGTCGCTCGGGTGGGTAAAGATCTGCAATCATGGAATGAGAGGGCGGGTTAGAGCCGGCCTCGCCAACGCCCACNCCAATGCGATAGAGNAGCAGTTGGATATAGTTNGCGGCAGCCCCGCACAGAGCCGTCATGAGACTCCATANAAANACCGAAAAAGTAATNAGGTTGCGACGGTTNCNGCGATCGGCCCACATGGCCATGGGCATGCCGAGTGTCGCGTAAAANACCGCNAACATNATGCCGGTNAGCAGACCCAATTGGGTGTCAGTAATCAGCAACGATTCTTTGATGGGTTGACCCAGAATCCCCATGATCTGACGATCGACATGGCTAGAAGTAAACACGAGGACCAACATAAAGAGCGTATAGCGTCGTTGACGCTCAGTGACGGCATTGTCCATAGGGGGCTATTCGAATAGTCTCAGTAACCGCACCCTAATCGCTTGCATGAAAAATAGATAGTCAAGGACGCATTTGAAAAGGAGCCGCATCCGATGATGCNNTGAAGGGGTGATCGGTATTCGGTTGCGCAGGTAGAGGGAAGCGCAGCGTCGCCCAAATTTACAGTCAATTCGTGGAGAGAGGACCGACAATGAACAGAGTGTGGCAGGAGCAACTTGATAAAGCGGGGGCGAATCCACGGGACGACTATTTGATTTCATCGAGTGGCCTCGCTGCGCAATTGGGCGAAGCAGGCGTCAAGGTGCTGGATGCGACCACTCACCTGCGTCCCGCCGAGGATGGCGGTTTTAGTAGTGAGCCTGGGTTTGACGATTTTTTGTCAGAACATATTCCTGGCGCNCAGTTTGCGGATTTGCAGGGAGCCCTCTCTGATGCCGAATCTTCCTTTCGTTTCACGGTCCCTTCAGCCGGTCAGTTTGCTCGTAATGTTGGCGACTTGGGGATAACAGCCAGTGATGAAGTGGTGATCTACTCATCGACGCACCCGATGTGGGCCACCAGGATGTGGTGGTTGTTCCGTTTGTTCGGTCACCAAACCGTTAAGTTGCTGGATGGGGGCTTGTCCGCCTGGAAGGCGGCGGGTCTCGCNGTTGAAGCGGGAGAAAGCCGCAAGGTTGCGGCTGAATATGGTCAGCCGGTTCGTCAGGACCATTGGTTTGTTGACGGTGAGGCAATCCTTTCGAGACAAGTGGCGGGAGGGCTCTGCTTGATCAATGCCTTGTCCGAGCAACAGCACCGGGGCGAGGGTCCCCACTATGGCCGGCCAGGCCACATCACTGGCTCAGAAAGTCTCCCTTGGGGCTCGTTTTTGAATGAGGATTTGAGCTTCAAATCGAGCGATGAACTCAAAGCACATTTCGATGCAGTGGGCGCCTTTGATCAAAATGAAATCATTACTTATTGCGGCGGCGGAATCGCGGCAACCGTCCCTATTTTTTCGCTGGCGCTCCTCGGTATCGAGGAAGGGGTGGCCCTCTATGACCGAAGTTTGTCTGAGTGGGCCCAGCAAAGGGATTGGCCGATGACTCAGTTGGCATCNGGCTAGGGCATTAAGACATTCCGAGGCTGAGCAAGTTTTCAAGCGGCTCATAAGGAGCCTCAAGATAGTCATAGTCCTCATCGGATAGTGATATTTCAGCGGCCCTGGCCAAATCTTCGAGTTGTGACACCCTNGAGACGCCGATGACCGGCGCGGTTACCATGGGCTTTCCCAGTAGCCAGGCGATGGCGATGATCGCAGAGGATACGCCCAGTTTTTCGGCGACCTCGGCGCATCGAGCGGCGATCTCAAAGTCTTTATCACCTCGATACAAAGAGGCTGTTCGTTGCTTATCGGCCCCCTTNGAACGGTCCGTCGTGCCGCCCTCAAGACTGCCTTGGTAAGCGCCCGTTAGGATGCCTCGAGCCAAGGGGGACCAGGGGGTTATACCGATGCCATGTTCCCTGCAGTAGGGNATCATCTCCCGCTCTTCCTCGCGATAGATCAGGTTGTAGTGATTTTGCATGCTGATAAACGGGGTCCATTGATTGGCCTTGGCGACAGCTTGTAAGTCCGCGAACTGCCACGCAAACATGGAGGAAGCGCCGAGGTACAGCGCCATCCCCGCTTTTACGACGTCGTGGAGTGNTTCCATGGTCTCTTCGATGGGAACCCGTGGCTGGCCTGGAATGGCGTGGGGGTGGCGATGAATGATGAGTTGGTCAACATAATCGAGCCCCAATCGTTCAAGGCTTTGCTCAACGGATTCAAGAATGTGTTTTCGGGACAGCCCGCCTTGGGTTGCAGATCGCCCCATGGGCATGGCCACTTTGCTGGTTAAGACAAATTCATCGCGCGCATAAATTTCAGAAAGGAGTTGACCCACNACTTCCTCGGATGCACCAAGACCGTAAACGTTNGCGCAATCAAAATAGGTGAGNCCCAGCNTTTTAGCGGATTCGAAAATCGGTCTCGCGGNATCAACATCAAGGGTCCAGTCTCCTTGGTGGCCACGACCTGGGATACCAAAATTCATGGTTCCTAGGCACAGTTGAGACACACTGAGGCCAGCACTGGGGCTAAGCTGAACTTGTTTAAGCACGGGATACTCCTAGGTGGCGATCGTCTAANGNCNCTCAGCTTCTTAGTGCGAGGTGCTGATGTCAACACAGCTAACGCAACCCGCGAGCTAGGCCTCTGCCTTACTGAGTGAGTCGNGAAGTACATCAAAACTGACCCAGACAGTCGCCTTTGCCTCGGGGTTGAAATGCGTCGCGGCAGTGGCGCCCAATCGATTAGTCCGATGGGCGGGACGGATTGACGCGAATTCCTGCGGAGGGGTCACGGGTAACCACGATATCGTTAAAGTCTTGAATGACTGCATTAGCACACTGTTTGGCAGCCTCACCGATGTAAGGGCTATCCACACAGATGACTCGCATGCCAGCAGCCTCNGCCGCTTGAATCCCCGATTCAGCATCNTCAAACACCACGCAGTCAGATGGATCGATTCCCAGGGTTNGGGCCATGGTTAGAAAAATGTCGGGGTCGGGTTTGCTCTTTGCCACCTCGTCTCCGCAGAGCGTATGGGTCACCGCCTTCAGCCACGTTTTTTTTGAGCGTTTTAGCTCAAATAGCTCTCGCGCTGAGCTAGTGGCGATACCGTGTATGAAACCTGATGGATGAAGCGTCGCCATGAATCGCTCGGCACCCTCGATCGCAGGCGCGTCAGGAAAAAGAGTCTGTAGGATGTAACCCCGCGCTGCGAGAAATGTCTCAGCATCAATCGGAAGGTCGAAGTGCTGAACCGTCATTTCCGCCGACTCCCTCGCTTCGCGNCCAACGATGGTGCGTTTGAAATCGAGCGTGAAGACTTTGCCGTATTCGTCGAAAACGCGCTGGGTTGCCAAGGTATAAAGCGGCTCTGTGTCGAGGAGCGTGCCGTCCAAATCAAAAATGAGCGCGCTGGCGGGAAGAAAGTTCGTGTCCAAGGGAGCTCGCTCGTGTCGATTGGGTAGCGACTTTACCAGAACCTCAGGATAAAAACGGAGAGAAAGTGGTCTATAGGCTTAAAGATGTTGACCCATTGAATCGATTAATTAATATACGGCGCTATCGGTCAAAGGAGGTATGAGACGGTGATCGAATTACAGCAACTCACCAAGCGATTCGGTGATAGCGAGGTTGTGAGGGGACTGACATTTGACGTTGCAGAGGGAACGGTTCTTGGGTTCCTTGGGCCAAATGGCGCGGGCAAATCTACGACCATGAAGATGATCACAGGCTTTCTCGAACCAAGTGCTGGCTGCGCCAGGATTTATGGTCATGATGTGGTCGCCGAACGGCAATCGGCTCAGTCGATGCTGGGATATCTCCCAGAGGGTGCTCCCTCCTACGAGGATATGACGCCGCAGAGTTTCTTGCGCTTCATTGCTGAGATTCGAGGGTTCAAAGGGAGGGAACGAGACGATCGGGTCGCAGCCGTTGCAGAAGAGCTTTCGATCGATCATGTGCTTCATCAGCGTATCGAGACGTTATCTAAAGGATTTAAGCGCAGGGTTGGTTTGGCGCAGGCGATTTTGCACGACCCCAGGGTATTGATACTCGACGAACCCACTGACGGACTAGATCCCAATCAAAAGCGTCAAGTGCGAGACATGATCAAAGGGCTTGCAGCCGACAAGATTGTGGTGATCTCAACGCATATTCTCGAGGAGGTTGCCGCTGTTTGTACTCGCGCCATCATTATCAATGAGGGGGAAGTCGTTCTGGATGAGGAAGCGGAGTCATTGACCCGTCGTGCTGAGGCTCATGGCGTAGTATCGCTGACGATTAATGAGGTGGCAGCGGATGAGATCAAGGCATCCTGTCAACAGCTCGGACCCAACGTGGCCATCGTTAGCGATGCGCCAGGTCGCTATCGCCTCAAAGGGTATGTGGAAGGCGGAGGACTTGCGCCAGCGCTCATCGGCTTGGCGCAAGAGAAAGGGTGGCACATCGCAGATTTTGAGCAGGAAGGCGGTGCGCTCGACAGTCTCTTCGCAGCATCCACGGGAGCTAAACATGTCTAACGTCCGTACGCTCTTCAAGCGGGAGTTATCCTCGTACTTTATTACGCCCATCGCCTACGTCTTTATTTTTGTGTTCCTAGTTCTATCGAGCGCCTTTACNTTCTATCTCGGGCAGTTTTTTGAGCGCGGGCAGGCAGATCTGACGCCTTTTTTTAACTTTCACCCTTGGCTATATCTGTTCCTGGTGCCCGCAGTATCCATGCGCCTTTGGTCGGAAGAGCGTAAGTCTGGGTCGATTGAGTTGCTCCTGACGCTGCCAATACAGCTATGGGAGACCGTTCTCGCTAAGTTTTTGGCCGGATGGGTGTTCACTGGATGCGCGTTGCTGGGCACCGTGCCGCTTTGGTTGACCGTCTCCTACCTTGGTGAGCCCGATCACGGAGTGATTTTGTCGAGCTACTTGGGGTCTTGGATGATGGCAGGCGCATTCCTTGCCATTGGTGGCTGCATGTCCGCGCTGACGAAGAGTCAAATTATCGCGTTCATTGTTACGGGAAGTGTGTGCCTGCTGTTTGTCCTTGCCGGATTCCCTTTGGTGCTTAACTTTTTCAATGGGTGGGTTGCCCAGTGGATTTTAGACACCGTGGCTGGACTCAGTGTCTTAAATCATTTTGTCGCGATCACGCGAGGTGTCGTGTCGTTAGAAGATGCACTGTACTTTGCATCAGTGATGGCGCTTTGGCTNTATCTCACGGTCCTTGCCCTTGAAGCGAAGCGCGCGGAATAGGAGAGGGAGAGGGCTTTATGACTGCAGTACAAAAACCTTTATTAATCGCGCTCGCAGTGCTCTTGTTTTTTGTGTTTAACGCGTTCAATCATCTGGTGTTTAAAGATGCGCGGCTCGATCTCACTGAGGGCCAGCTCTATACCTTGTCGGAAGGAAGCCTGAACCTTGTTCAAGGGGTTGAAGAACCCGTGCAGTTGTACTTCTTTTTCTCAGAGGCCGCGAGTCGGGATCTGACCCCTATTCGCACCTATGCCGATCGCGTGGAATCGATGCTTGAGGAATTTGCTCTGGCTTCAAATGGCATGCTGCTTGTTGAGCGGATTGATCCAGCGCCTTTTTCAGAGGCTGAAGACGAGGCTGCGGCTTTTGGGCTGCAGGCTGTACCCGTCTCAGCAACGGGTGATTCACTGTACTTTGGGTTGGCGGGATCTGATGCCTTGGACAATGTGGAGACGATTCCGTTCTTCCAGCCTGATCGCGAGATGTTTCTGGAGTATGAAATTAGTCAACTGATTGATCGCCTAGCGCGCCCCAAGAGGGAAATGGTAGGGCTGATCAGTACCTTGCCGGTTACGAATCAGGTGAATCCGCAGACTTTTCAACCTGAGCCTGGTTGGCAGTCGATCCTGTCACTAGAAGACACAGTGACCTTAGAATCCATCGATGTTTCCGCTGAGGAAATTCCAGAGGGCCTTGCCGCCCTAGTCTTGATCCATCCGAAATCGCTACCTGATCAGATGAAAATAGCACTGGTTCGCTATCTAGCTTCGGGAGGAAAAGTGATCGCTTTCCTCGATCCTTTGGCAGAAATGGACCGCGCTGCTACCTCGCCGATGATGCCATCCCTTCCGAGCGGCCAAGCATCGAGCCTTAATTGGTTGACGCGATCGTTAGGCGTTCAAATGCGCGAGGCAGAGGTTTTGGGAGATCCTCAATTGGCACTCAGTGTGAGCACTCCGTCGGGGGCTCCAACCCGTCATCTCGCGATATTGGGGCTCAGTAATGCGCAATTAAATAGCGAGTCGATTGTTACGGCCCAGCTGGATTCGTTGAACTTTGCGAGTGCTGGATTTTTTGATATCGATTCGCCAACGGTTGCGGTGGAGACGCTGATCGAATCCTCCGAGTTTGCTAATGGGATTGCTGCGAGCCAGCTGCAGTTTTTACAAAATCCAGAAGACCTGATGCAATCGTTCTCTGAAGGGAGCGAGGCTCGACCCATTGCGGTTCGTCTGTCGGGACCGACCACTCTGGAGACAGGGCTTGAAGGCGACGCTCCCTTAGAGGTGTCGAATCTGGACCTAATACTAGTTAGCGACACTGACGTCTTGAGTGACCGCCTGTGGGTTCAGGTACAGAACTTTTTTGGCCAGCAGGTTGCCACCGCCTTTGCAGATAATGGCAGTCTGCTCACGAATCTGGTTGATTATTTTGCGGGCAGTCAAGATTTGATTAGCGTTCGTAGTCGAGGGCGATTCACTCGACCCTTTGAGGTGGTTCAATCGCTGCGTCGTGAGGCAGAGGCGCAGTATCTTGCGAGCGCAGAGCAACTCCAGCTGGAGCTGAACGAAACAGAGCGCCAACTCGCTGACCTTGAGTCCCAACAAGAAAGCGATGGGGTGCTGCGACTGTCTGACGAGCAGGAAGCCGCTTTGGTGCGTTTTCAGGACGAAAAGTTGCGAATACGCAAAGCGCTAAGGGATGTACGTCACCGTCTTGATCAAGATATCGATCAGCTAGGGGAGCATCTGAAGCTCCTTAATATTATCGTTCTGCCCATTTTGCTGACATTGATGTTGGCAATGGCGGCGTGGGCCCAACTGAGAAAGCGCTAAAAAGCGGCCGAGAAAAGGCCAAGGACAGCTGAAAAGAAAAAGCGGTAAACCGTAAAGAAGTAGTACGAGGGTGAGAGGGTGATGAATCGCACGCGAACGATCGCTGTATTGTTTGTCTTGTTAGTGTTGGGGCTTGTGGCGGTGGCACTCGAGTCCCGCCGGTCGAACCAGACTGAGCGTGCGCTTTGGTTTCCGAGTTTGAGCGACGAGATTGCTGGTTTGTCTACCATCGACATCAGGCAGGACGGCACGGGGGTCAGACTAGAACGAGGTGCAGGGGGCTGGGGTGTCGCAGGGCGAGATCACTATCCTGCGGATATCAAGCGCATCATTGATTTAACGACATCGCTTGAGCAGGCAGAGAAGATAGAGCGAAAGACTGCCAAACCAGAGAATCATGCGAGGCTCGGATTGTCTAACGTGCCCGGTGAAGATGGACAAGGCACGCTAATCACCCTAGGCCTTGAAGCGCCGGTCAGTATGCTGGTCGGACAAACGGCGCAGCAGCGCGATGCCACGTTTGTTCGGGCGCCAGATAATGACCAGGTGTGGTTGGTATCGGGTGGCATCGAGGCTTCAGTAGATCCCGCCGCTTGGTTGTCCCCGGTTATTTTCGACGTTAAAGAGGCGTTTATTCGTTCCATTCAGGTCAATCATGCGCTTGAAGCGGAGAGTTATGCGTTGATCAAACCAGACGGTGCGTTGAATTGGTCCATGCGGGACCCGATTGAAGGTGAGACGTTGAAATACAGCACGGTCCTAAATCAGCTGCCAGATCGCTTAACGATGCTTCGCTTGGTCGATGTGGATGCAAGGCCTGCATCGATGGATGCCGAAGGCCCCGAAATCGTCGTTGATCTAAGCGGTGGTCAAAGACTCGCGCTTTATCCGTTCATGGACACGGCACGGTTTTGGCTGCGGGTTGAGGTAGAGCATCATGCAGCTACCACACCCGAGCCCTTGAGTGACTCGGCTGACCCTGACCGCGGGAGTGAGGAGTTAGCGGCAGCGCCCGTCAGTGAAGTATCGCTTGGCATCGCCATCGCAAAGGACGCTTTGCCCAACTGGCGGTCTGAGATCTCGCAGTCTAATTATGAAACACTGACGCAGGTGAAGTCGGAGTATTTCGATGCGCCTG
>PBWF01000008.1 GCA_002728935.1 Gammaproteobacteria bacterium
CAGACGCAATTGATGCGGCTGAAGATCGAGAGCGATTTCAGCAGATGCTGAACAAGTTGAACCTTAAGCAGCCAGCGAATCGAATCGTCCGAGACGTAGACGAGGGAATCAGCGCAGCCGAGGAAATTGGCTATCCGCTCGTGGTTAGACCTTCTTATGTCCTGGGTGGTCGGGCGATGGAGATTGTTTACCAACCTTCCGAATTGATGAGCTATTTGAGAGAAGCCGTGGTGGTAACACCAGACTCTCCTGTGTTGCTCGACCGCTTTTTAGACCAGGCAATCGAAGTTGATGTGGATGCTGTGTCAGACGGTGAGCAGGTCGTGATTGGTGCGATTATGGAGCACATCGAGCAAGCGGGCGTGCACTCAGGAGATTCTGCTTGCTCGCTGCCGCCCTACAGCTTATCGGATGTGCTGATTAAGGAGATCGAACGTCAGGTTGATGCGCTTGCTAAGGCGCTCAATGTGGTGGGGTTGATGAACGTCCAGTTCGCCATTCAAGGAGAGCAAATTTTTGTGCTCGAAGTGAATCCAAGGGCATCGAGAACCGTGCCGTTCGTATCTAAGTGTATCGGACGCTCGCTCGCGAAAATCGCGGCTCGTTGTATGGCCGGAACGTCACTTGCTGATCAAGGTTTCACTGGTCCCATTGAGCCGGAGCGGTTCCACGTTAAAGAAGCGGTGTTTCCATTCAGTAAATTTCCTGGTGTTGACCCGATTCTTGGCCCAGAAATGAAATCAACCGGTGAAGTGATGGGCGTTGGGCGTACCTTTGGCGAAGCCTATGACAAATCTCAATGGGCTGCCAACGATCCCATTCCACAGAGCGGTAGAGTCCTACTCAGTGTTAGAGATCCCGACAAGGATCAGCTTTTGCCATTAGCTCAGGATCTACTCGATTTAGGGTTCTCATTGTGTGCTACTCGCGGCTCTGCATCTGTCATCGCTGATGCTGGATTACCCGTCGAACCCATCAACAAAGTAGTCGAAGGCCGTCCAGACATCACCGATGCGATAAAAAATCATGAGATTGATCTCATTATTAACACCACTGAAGGCAAACAAGCAATTGCAGATTCGTTTGCGATCAGGCGCACAGCGCTTCAAAACAATGTGTACTACACAACCACCATGGCAGGCGGCAGGGCGGTAGTCGCGGCATTGCGTCACCAAGGTGAAATCGAAGTATACTGTTTGCAGTCGCTCCACGAAGTTATTGGCGAGCGTCGCTAATCCGATCAAATGTGTGGCGCGGGATGAGTAATGGAAAAGGTGCCAATGACCGCGGATGGTGCCAGCGCACTCCGCGATGAACTCAATCGACTGAAATCGGTTGAACGACCCCGAATCGTTCAAGAAATCTCTGAGGCATTGGAGCAAGGCGATCTTCGTGAGAACGCTGAATACCAGTATGCCAAAGAGGAGCAAGGACTGATTGAGGCGCGCATTTCAGAAATTGCAGCGAAGTTATCGGCTGCACAGATCATCGATGTTCGATCGATTCCACCCAGTGGCAGGGTTATCTTTGGAACCACCGTCACCCTGCTTAACGTCAACACCGATGAGGAGGTGACTTATCAAATTGTGGGTGATGACGAAGCGGATATCACCAAGAACAAGATCTCAGTTTATTCGCCTGTCGCTCGCGGGCTGATCACTAAAGAGGAAGGTGACAGCGTTACCATTCAGACACCATCTGGCCCGGTCGAGTACGAAATCCTTACGATTCAGCACTTATAAATTCAAGCGGCAAGGGGTGGGGTGAAACCGTTTACTCGGATGAATGTGATAGGCCCTGATTTAACCGTGTCTGATGAGATTGGATAAATGGGGCTTGGGCTTCGCTGCAGGTCTCATCATCAACACCATTCCACCAACTGACTGGACGCAGGTTGCACCCGTTTGGTCCAGAATCTGGGAAGAAATCTCTTCCCGCTCTTCGCGGTCACCCATGATTTTGATCTTTATGAGTTCATGATCCGTCAGAGCCCTTTCCAGCTCTTGCATCAGTTGCTCAGTTAGCCCCTTGTTGCCGACAGTGATCACGGGTCGCAATTGGTGACCAATCGTGCGAAAACGTTTCTTATCTTGTTGTGAATAGATTGCCATCGAGCGATGCCCACGAAAAGGCGGCAGAGTGTACAACAATTGAACGAAAGGGAAAATGAGGTAGAACGCGACTTATGAGTCGATCAAAATCTAGTCATCAATGGCTTCAAGAGCACGAAAACGACCCCTATGTGAGCCGCGCTCGGGCTGAGGGCTATCGGTCGCGAGCGAGCTATAAGCTTCTGGAAATCGAAGAGCGCTACCAGCTCTTGCGTGGGGCTAAGCGAGTGTTGGANCTTGGTGCCGCGCCTGGGGGCTGGTGTCAGGTTCTCAGGCAGAAAGGTGCTGTTGACTGCAGCGTCTTTGCGATTGATCTGCTGCCGATAGAGCCTATTCCGGGAGTGACCGTCTTCCGGGGTGACTTTACCGAGGATCATGGATTGGATGCCATTTCGGCATTTCTAGGTGATCATCAGGCAGACCTTGTAATTTCCGATATGGCCCCCAATTTAAGTGGTATGAAGGCGGTTGATCTGCCAAANAGCGCTTATCTCGTCGAACTGGCCATCCATTGTGCGGATGAGTTTCTGAGGCNGGGCGGCCATTTTTTGACGAAAGCGTTCGAAGGAGAAGGGATTGATACCCTTCGTCGGGACATTCGTACGAGGTATACCAAACAGGTTAATATCAAGCCGAAAGCGTCCAGAAACCGATCAAAAGAAATTTATCTGCTTGGGTTAGAAAAGAAAAAATAGAGCAAGTAGGAAAAAGAAGTTGAAGGAACATGAAGTGAGATCGGAAAGGCGCACTTCCTTAGAAAATAAGGCTTGGGTTGTTCGTTTTGAANATGTCGAATGAGGCAGTCGCGCCGGACAACGGGCCGCTGCTAACGAGCCGGGAATCATCAAGCCGTCATTAATCAATAGGAAAAACAAGTGAACGATATGGGTAAAAACTTACTGCTGTGGCTCGTAATCGCAGCCGTACTGTTAACCGTCTTCCAAAACTTCAATGTCCAGCGTGGGCCTGCGGAAATCGAGTATTCCAGCTTTCTCGATCTGGTGAACCGCAATCAGGTGACAACGGTCGAGGTGGATGGATTGACCATCCGCGGAGAAGGAATCGATGGTAGGCAGTTTGAGACCATCCAACCTCAGATCGTAGACAAAGCCCTAATAGATGACTTTCTAGATCACAACGTGACGTTCAAAGGAGAACGTCCGGANCAGCAGAGCATTTGGACACAACTCTTGGTGGCGAGCTTCCCCATCCTCGTTATCATTGCGGTGTTCATGTTCTTCATGCGNCAAATGCAAGGCGGTGGCGGCGGTCGAGGTGGTCCGCTGGCATTTGGGAAGAGCAAGGCGAAGCTTCTAGGTGAGGATCAAATCAAGACAACATTTGCTGATGTTGCTGGGGTAGATGAAGCGAAAGAAGACGTAAANGAACTCGTCGATTTCTTACGCGAGCCTGGGAAATTCCAGAAACTAGGGGGCCAAATCCCACGCGGAACCTTAATGGTTGGACCTCCAGGTACTGGGAAAACCCTGCTGGCAAAGGCGATTGCTGGTGAAGCGAAGGTTCCGTTCTTNTCTATTTCGGGATCTGATTTCGTTGAAATGTTTGTTGGGGTGGGCGCGTCTCGAGTACGAGACATGTTTGAGCAGGCCAAAAAAGCTACTCCGTGCATCATTTTTATTGATGAAATCGATGCGGTAGGTCGCCACCGTGGCGCGGGTTTGGGCGGTGGTCACGATGAACGAGAGCAAACACTCAACCANCTATTNGTCGAAATGGATGGGTTCGATGGTAATGAGGGCATCATTGTCATTGCCTCGACCAACCGGCCTGACGTATTGGATCCAGCGTTACTTCGCCCGGGTCGCTTCGATCGGCAGGTCGTTGTGCCCCTTCCTGATTTAAGGGGCAGGGAACAAGTGCTGAAAGTCCACATGCGCAAAGTGCCAATGGGTGAGGATGTCGTTGCCTTCGACATCGCACGTGGCACGCCAGGTTTTTCGGGCGCCGATTTGGCCAACGTAGTGAACGAAGCAGCCCTTTTCGCTGCGAGACAAGACGAACGCTTAGTATGCATGCGTCATTTTGAGCANGCCAAAGATAAGATCATGATGGGCGCTGAACGTAAGTCCATGGTGATGTCAGAGAAAGAGCGTCGCAATACCGCNTATCATGAAGCTGGTCATTGCATCGTGGGCTACCTCATGCCTGAGCACGACCCCACTTATAAAGTGACCATCATCCCGAGGGGGCGGGCGTTGGGCGTGACGATGTTCTTGCCCGAGGAGGATCGTTATTCGATGAGTAAGCGTTCGATTGAGTCGCAAATATGTGGACTGTTTGGCGGCCGAATCGCAGAAGAATTGACCTTGGGTTTTGANGGTGTGACTACGGGCGCGTCGAACGACATTGAGCGCGCCACGCGGATGGCTCGATCGATGGTNACTAAATGGGGACTGTCGGAAACACTTGGGCCGTTGCAATATGAGGAAGACGATCAAGAGGTATTCCTCGGCAAGTCTGCAGGTAGCTCGCGTTCACATGTGTCAGGTGAGACAGCCAAAGTCATCGACGAAGAGGTCAAAAAGATCATCGATTCCTGCTACGAGAAGGCACGTACTATCTTGGTCGACAATCGCGANAAACTCGACGCGATGGTAGACGCCTTATTGGANTACGAGACGATTGATCGACCCCAAATCGACGATATTATGGCCGGCCGAACACCCAGCCCTCCATCTAATTGGAACGACGATCCACCGAGTGAGCCCCCGACCGATCCGGTCAATAGTGATGAGGCGCCAGATGAAGGCGAGGATTTAGGCAACGCGCCGTCCAGTGCGTAACCCAATGTGACTGACGTTCTTGGGCTAAGCGAGAAATTCAGTGATGCCCCGCTAGTGATGGGGATTTTAAACGTCACGCCGGACTCCTTCTTCGATGGGGGGCGCTACACCAATCTCAGCGCTGCGTTGAAGCGGGTAGAGGCCATGATTGAGGCCGGTGCGGACATAATTGATGTTGGTGGCGAATCCACGAGGCCTGGCGCTGCACCGGTTACGGAAGCTGAAGAAATGGCGCGNGTCATGCCGGTTGTTGAAGTCATCAAGAAGCGGTTCCCAATTCCTTTATCGATCGATACAAGCACACCCTCGGTCATGCGCGCTGCGATCACCCTTGGTGTTGAAATGATTAACGATGTCCGGGCGTTAACCAGGGAAGGGGCACTGTCAGCCTGTGCCGAAGGAGACGCCTATATTGTTCTGATGCATATGCANGGCACCCCAGNGACGATGCAGCGCGCTCCACAATATGCTGACTTATTCGGNGAGATAAATCAGTTTTTTGAGGATAGAATCAGCGCCTGTGCGGAGGCAGGGATTAACGCCAGNCGCTTGATTCTCGATCCGGGGTTTGGATTTGGCAAAACGCTGGAGCACAACTTCAGTTTGGTTGGTGGGCTTGATCAGTTCCTTGGTCACGGNNTGCCNCTACTCATGGGGCTCTCTCGGAAGCGGTCCNTAGCTGAAACGGCGAGCGATGTTGTGACAGGGTCGGTGGCAGGTAATCTACTGGCTGTGTTGGCGGGCGCCAGTATAGTTCGCGTGCACGACGTCAGGCCGATGGTCAGCGCCGTNCAAATCTATCGTGCGATTAAAGCGTCGAGTAGCTAGTCTTTGGGTTGCTCAGTAGGAAAGTAGGGGGAAATCAAAGTGAATCGACGTTATTTCGGCACGGATGGCATCCGAGGCCTGGTCGGCGATCATCCCATGACGCCAGAGTTCGTTTTGAAACTCGGTTGGGCCGCAGGCAGAGCGCTTTCAGCNGAGCGCCAAGGCCTAGTATTGATAGGTAAGGATACTCGGCTTTCCGGTTACGTATTTGAATCCGCGCTTCAGGCTGGGCTTGCCTCAGCTGGAATGGATGTGCGGCTTTTAGGGCCAGTACCAACGCCTGCCGTTGCTTACTTGACGCGCACTCAGAGCGCGGTAGCGGGGGTGGTGATTAGTGCCTCGCACAATCCCTACTACGACAACGGGATCAAGTTTTTCTCGGGGAGTGGTAAGAAACTATCTGATGAAATGGAAGCGAACATTGAGGCTTACTTAGATCAGCCAATCGAGATGGGTTCTCCTGCGACATTGGGAAAAGTCTCAAGGATCGCGGACGCGGCTGGAAGATATGCGGAATTTTGCAAGAGTACTTACCAAGAGCAAGTGAACCTCGCGGGCCTTCGAGTGGTAGTGGATTCCGCCCATGGCGCCGGTTATAGCATCGCGCCTAAGGTATTTAGTGAGCTTGGCGCAGAGGTGTTTTCTATTGGTTCTGCGCCAGATGGCCTAAACATCAACCAAGAGGTAGGTGCAACAAGCCCTGAAGGCCTTGCAAAGGAGGTAGTCGCCCGTAGGGCGGATATTGGTATTGCGTTAGATGGCGATGGCGATCGGCTCGTGATGGCAGATCACGAAGGGGTTGTGGTCGACGGAGATGAATTGCTATATATCATGGCCGCGGATCAAGTGCGAAGAGGTCATAACGTTAAGGGTGTCGTCGGGACGTTAATGAGCAATTTGGGTCTAGAGCAGGCTATCCGTGAAATGGGGCTTGAGTTCCATCGAGCAAATGTTGGCGATCGCTATGTTCTGCGGGAGTTGGAAGAAAGGGGTTGGAGTCTNGGTGGAGAAGGTTCCGGTCATCTCATTTGCTTGGATAAAACCNCTACTGGCGACGCGATTGTGGCCGCANTAGCTGTGATNAGCGCAATGACGGGTACGGGTCAGCAGTTATCAGCGCTAAAGCAAGCGTTCAAAAAGTATCCGCAGCACATGATAAACGTGCGTTGCGATGACAAAACCCATATTGAGCACTCCAGTGTCAAACAGGCGGTGGCAGCGGTCGAAAGTGAGCTAGGCGATCAAGGGAGGGTCCTTCTACGGCCGTCGGGTACCGAGCCGCTCATCCGCGTCATGGTCGAAGGGATNCACCGAGATCTCGTTGAAAAAAGCGCGCAAACTATTGCAGAGAGCATATCTCGGATCGTTCACTAAAGAGAAAAGCCGATAGACGGGCACAACTNATACTGATGATCTCGANAAATGGTTAANACCAATAGAGTGCGAGGCAGAACGCTATGAANCCTTACTTTGTCGCAGCGAATTGGAAGATGAATGGGTCGCAGAGACTAGTNTTAGAGATCATCGAAGCTGTACAAGGNGTCAAAAGCGATTCTGTAGATATCGGGTTATTCCTGCCATCTCCTTANATGGCANTGGCGNCCTCTGTTGTTGGTCAAACGATGATCGTTGGCGCCCAGCACGTCTCTCAGCATGAAAGTGGGGCCTTCACTGGGGAGGTATCATGCGCGATGTTGCGAGACATTGGTGTTTGCGCAGCGCTGATAGGCCACTCTGAGCGACGCCAGTATTTTGGTGAGACAGATGATCTATGTGGTCAGCGATTAANGACGGTATTGAGGCACGGAATTGCNCCTGTGNTCTGTGTGGGTGAAACCCTTGAAGAGCGGAAACAAGGAGTCGTCGAAACCGTTATAGCGGCGCAGTTGGAAGCGATCGATACGAGCATTGAATATGCGAATCCGGCAATCAATTTCACCATTGCCTATGAGCCGGTTTGGGCCATCGGAACAGGTGAGCAGGCGTCGCCAGACGAGGCAGGTGAGGTTCATGCCTTCATTCGTAGNCAAGTNGTCGAGCGCTGGCCAGAATTAACACCGTCGCTTCGGGTCTTGTATGGAGGTAGCGTAAAAGCAGATAATGTGCGNNCTTTTGCNCAGAAGCCGCAAATTGACGGAGTGTTGGTTGGGGGTGCATCTCTCGATGTGGCCACCTTCACTGAGATCTGCGAGGAGGTGGCAGCAGTCGCCCAAGAGGCTTGACGGCCAAAACCGGTGGCGTTGTTTACCATTGGGCGCCCTTTAATATGCTTGAAGGCATAGGTAAACAAAACGTCAACGGACGAGTAAATACAATTTAAGTAAGNCCAAAAGCAATTAAAGCCAGCTAAAGAAAGTAAGTAGAGTCAATAATGAATTTAGATTTGTTTGAGTCATTGGTCCTGGTGTTTCATGTGGTCGCGGCATTAGGCATTATCGGCCTTGTGNTGATCCAACATGGAAAGGGCGCCGACATGGGATCTGGTTTCGGTGGTGGAGCCTCTAACACCGTGTTTGGCAGCGGGGGTGCGGGCAATTTTTTAACTCGATTGACCACCTGGATAGCCGTTGCTTTCTTCCTAACAAGTTTTGGTTTGGCCTATGTGGCACGAGAGCGTTCGACGCAGTCGCTGAATGAGGGAATGCCCCAAATTGAGATAATTTCAGAAACGCCAACGCCCGAGGATCTCGAGGTGCCTAACATTTAGATTGGGTTGATTAGGCAGGGTTAGCTGCCTCTAGATTGAAAGACACAGTTGCTGTAAGGTCCGCAAGAATTGCCGAAGTGGTGGAATTGGTAGACACGCTATCTTGAGGGGGTAGTGGGGGAAACCCCGTGGAGGTTCAAGTCCTCTCTTCGGCACCACATAAGAGCCCCCGCNTGGCGGGGGTCATCTTTGCGTTACAGAAAATCACGCGCAAGTCGAGAACGGGATGAATGGTTGACCGTCTATATTCGCCCCCCTATAATGTCGGCCCTTGTCGTTGCGGGGTGGAGCAGTCTGGTAGCTCGACGGGCTCATAACCCGTAGGTCGCGGGTTCAAATCCTGCCCCCGCTACCACTTTACGGAAAGCCCCTATATGGGGCTTTTTACTTATATTGACGAGGCGTTAGCAAATTTGACGCGATGCCGCAGGCAACGAAGTCAAAACCAAAGTGGGCACTAGTGCCCATTTTTTTTATGGGCTGTAAAGCGATGCGCGAGCATGACATAGAAGCGTTAATCGAGCCCGCCATAGGAGTGATGGGTTTCGAATTGTGGGGTTTGGAATTGGTTAGACGAGGAAGGCAATCGCTTCTGAGGATTTTTATCGAAGCCGAAAGCGGAATAACCGTTGACGATTGTGCAGCCGTTAGTCGTCAAGTGTCCGGGATTCTTGATGTGGAAAATCCAATCAATGAAGAGTACACCCTTGAAGTATCCTCNCCAGGAATTGATCGGCGGCTGTTNAAGCAGGCTCAAGTTGATCGCTGTCTGGGTCAAAATGCCACCGTTCAATTACGTCAGCCGTTTGAAGGTCAGAAACGCTTCAAAGGGACCATTGTTGGTTCAGAAGCCTCGGATATTGTCTTGCGGTTGAATGACGAGGAAGAAATTGTGTTGCCTTTCCAATTGATTGAGAGGGCAAGNGTACAAATGCCGGAAAGAGCCGTCCGGCAGCGAGAGAGTGAGTAAGAGCNAATGAGCAGAGAAATTTTGTTGGTGGTTGAATCCGTCTCTAATGAAAAAGGGGTGCCGGAGAGCATTATTTTTGAGGCCCTTGAGTCGGCCCTGGCNACGGCAACTAAAAAGAGGTACTCAGAAGAATCTGATATTCGTGTGTCGATTGACCGGGAGACGGGTGACTATGACACCTTCCGCAGATGGCTGGTGGTTGAATCTGATGAAGTGCGTGAAAACCCAGATGCTGAATTGACGCCCGAAGAAGTAAGAGAGCAAAACCTAGCTNTAGAACCAGGCGAATACCACGAGATAGAAGTCGATTCAGTAGAATTTGGTCGAATTGCGGCGCAAACGGCAAAGCAAGTTATCGTTCAAAAGGTGAGAGAGGCCGAACGTGCGCAAGTAGTTGAGGCTTACTCGGGACGAGTTGGTGAGTTGATTAACGGTCAAGTCAAGCGAGTAACGCGTGAAGCGCTAATTGTTGATCTTGGTAATAACGCAGAAGCGATTATGCCACGGGAAGACTGGGTTCCCAGAGAATTGTTTCGAGTCGGCGATCGTGTCAGNGCTTTGCTTAGTGAGATCCGCCCTGAGGCGCGAGGGCCGCAATTGGTTCTTACTCGCACGAGCTCGAGTGTCCTAATCGAGTTGTTCAAGATAGAAGTGCCAGAAATTGCGGACGGTGTGATCGAAATATTGGCCGCTGCCCGAGATCCTGGCTCAAGAGCGAAGATCGCCGTTAAAACTAATGACGGGCGTATCGACCCAGTTGGCGCCTGTGTAGGCATGCGAGGCTCAAGGGTACAAGCGGTTTCAGGAGAATTGGGTAACGAGCGAATAGATATTGTGCTGTGGGATGACAATGTTGCTCAACTAGCCATTAATGCCATGGCTCCAGCTGAAGTCGCGTCTATCGTGGTAGACGAGGAAACACAGAGCATGGACATTGCTGTGTCCGAAGATAANCTTGCTCAAGCAATCGGTCGAGGCGGTCAAAATGTGAGGTTAGCCAGTGAGCTTACTGGCTGGGTCCTCAATATCATGACGGAAGAGGAAGCCAGCGAGAAGCAGGAAGAAGAGGCTGGACAGATCGTCACTAATTTCATGGAACAGCTGGATGTAGACGAAGATGTAGCGGTAGTCCTTCTTGAAGAGGGCTTCACAACGCTAGAGGAAATTGCTTACGTCCCTTTGGATGAGATGCTTGCTATTGAGGGATTTGATCAAGAGATCGTTGAAGAGCTTCGCAGTCGGGCCCGCAACGTCCTGACGACCCAAGCGCTAGCAGATGAGGCGACTCGAATAGCAGAGGAGCCGCATGAGGATCTCCTCTCAATGGAAGGAATGACGACNAAATTGGCCTACGATCTAGCTGCTATAGGAGTCGTTTCAATGGAGGATCTGGCCGAGCAGGCGGTTGACGATTTAATGGATATTGAATCGATGACTGCAGAGCTAGCAGGCGAAATCATCATGACGGCTCGTGCCCCATGGTTTGAGTAATAGCGGCGTCACGAGTGAAGAGATGAGAGGACAGAGTCATGGCTGATACAACGGTTAAACAATTAGCTGAAATCGTGGGAACTCCAGTCGATCGCTTGCTGCAGCAGATGCAGGAAGCAGGGCTGCCGCAGAAAGATGAGGNCGATGCAGTTGATGAGGCCCAAAAAGAGTCCCTTCTCGCATTTCTGAAGCGCGCGCACGGCGAATCCGAAGGCGGGCCAAAAAAGATCACGCTTAAGCGCCGGACGCTCAGCACGGTAAAAGCTGGTGGGTCCGCGGGTCGTGGTCGCACTGTCAACGTAGAGGTTCGTAAGAAAAGAACCTACGTCCGCAGAGAACAGGTGCTTCCCGAAGCCGAGGACGCGGCGCCTGTTGCCGCGCCTGCGGAGCCAATCATCGAAGAGGTGGTCGAGACAAAACCTGATCAGCTCGATCCAGAGGCAATTCGTCGCGCGGCTCATGTTGCCGCGGAAAAGGAAGCTGAAGCCAAACGCATAGAGGCTGAGGAAAGAGCAGCGAAAGCGAAAGCGGAAGAGGAAGCAAAAGCTCGGAAAGCGGCGGAAGAAGCGGCCAAAGCCAGTCCGGCGAAAGCGGGCGGGAGCGGTAAAGAGAGTGATGAGCGGATCGGCTCGAGAAAGGACAAGAGAGACCGCAAAGACATTGACCTTGATGAGATTCAGCAAAAGAAAGCCAAGCACGGAAATCGAAAAAAACGTGTCGAAGAGCTGTTCGTCGGAGAAGTTGACGACCTATTAGAAGAAGATGAAATGGAGACCTCCTCGAATACGTTAGGGCTTGGCGAAAATCTGAGGTCAAGGCGGGCTTCAGCAATACCAAAAGCGANCAAGACTCACGAATTTAAGGCGCCAACTCAAGATATTGTGCGCGAAGTTGAATTGGCAGAGACCATTACTGTGCAGCAGCTGTCCCAGAAAATGTCCGTTAAGGCGACCGAAGTGATGAAGTCGCTGATGGGGCTCGGGGTAATGGCTAATGTGAATGCTTCCATTGATCAGGAAACAGCTGCNTTGGTGGTTGAAGAGTTTGGTCATCAGGTCAAATTGGTCGACGCTAACAGTGTTGAAACAGAGCTAGAACAAGCTCTGGTATACGACGCTAAGCCTGAACCACGTGCGCCTGTAGTGACGGTGATGGGGCACGTCGATCACGGCAAGACATCCCTCCTTGACTATATTCGAAACACCCAGGTGGCAAGTGGGGAGGCTGGAGGAATCACTCAGCACATTGGTGCGTACCGTGTAGCNACCGATCATGGTGAAATTTGCTTTATCGATACACCTGGGCACGCGGCCTTCACAGCGATGCGAGCAAGGGGTGCTACGTCGACAGACATAGTGATTCTCGTTGTTGCCGCTGATGATGGGGTGATGCCGCAAACTGAGGAAGCAGTCCAACACGCGAGGGGCGCGGGCGTACCACTCGTAGTAGCGGTTAACAAGATTGATAAAGAAGGCGCGGACCCTGATCGAGTGAAGAATGAGTTGGCAGCGAAAGAGGTCATTCCTGAGGAATGGGGTGGCGATACTCAGTTCATACCAGTCTCGGCACTCACCGGCGAGGGGGTAGGTCAGTTGTTAGAAGCTGTGCTCTTGCAGGCTGAGCTCCTTGAGCTTACTGCCGTTGAGGATGGTCCAGCGCAAGGCGTCGTGATTGAATCAAGACTCGACAAAGGCAAAGGGTCCGTTGCAACGCTTCTGATTCAGAACGGTACCCTAAAGCAGGGTGACATCGTGGTGGCCGGTCAGCAGTACGGTAGAACGCGGGCGATGAATGATGAGAACGGCGAACCGCTCAAAATTGCGGGGCCTGCTACNCCAGTCTCGATTCTGGGATTGGATGGCACTCCGGCGGCCGGCGATCAGTTTGTTGTCACGAAAGACGAAAAGTCTGCTAGAGAAGTGGCTGAATTCCGAAAGGATCGGAGCAAAAACGAAAGACTCGCTTCNCCAGCAGTAACACTCGACAACCTTCTAGCAAGCTTTGGCGGGCAAGAGGCGCAAGCACTCAATATTGTTGTGAAGGCAGATGTGAGAGGGTCACTCGAAGCGATTGTGGCCGCCTTACATGAACTAGGAAACGACGAAGTCAGAGTCAACGTTGTTTTCTCGGGTGTAGGTGGGCTGTCTGAGACCGACATTAATTATGCGGTCACCGCCAACGCCGTGGTATTCGGCTTCAACGTTCGTGCCGATACACAAGCTAAGCGGCTTGTCGAGAAAGAAGGCATTGACCTTCGCTACTACAAGGTGATCTACGATTTAGTTGACGATGTCAAAGCTGCATTGTCTGGCATGTTGGCTCCAGAGATTCGAGAGGAAATTGTCGGCATCGCAGAAGTTCGCGACGTATTTGATAGNAAGAAATTTGGCGCTATTGCTGGATGTATGGTAGTTGAAGGCTCGGTATTCCGAAGTAAAAGGATTCGCGTCTTAAGAGACAATGTNGTCATTTACGAGGGCGAGTTAGAGAGCTTGAGGCACTTTAAAGATGAGGTTGAATCGGTCAGAAGTGGCACAGAGTGCGGGATTGGCGTTAAGAACTACAACGATGTCCGTGTGAAAGATCAGATTGAAGTGTTCGACACTAAAGAGGTTGCTCGAGCCTTATAGGCTTGGTGGTNGGCATGCAAGCAGGATTTAGCCGTATTGACCGGGTTGCTGATCAGATTCAAAAAGAATTGGCTGTTGCTGTGCAGCGCGAGCTAAAAGATCCCCGGCTGGGCATGGTCACCATCAGTGATGTAGAGGTCTCGAAAGACCTGTCTCATGCGAACGTGTTTTTTACGGTCTTTCCCGAGGAACGGGCNGAGGAAACAGAGTTATTGTTGAGTAACTCCGCATCTTTTTTGCGTAAGTGGTTGGGTCGAGCGATGAAAACCCGAGTCACACCAAAGCTGAAGTTTCATTTTGATGAGAGCCTCGTGACGGGCGATCGGATTGATCGGGCCTTGAGGAAAACGAGACTAGAAGCCGAGCAAGAGTAGGGGCATTGGCTAGAGGAAAGACAAAAAGCCGGTTGCTAGACGGCATATTGNTGCTGGACAAACCCGCGGGAATAACGTCAAATGGCGCGCTCCAACAAATCAAGCGCTTATATGGTGCAGCGAAAGCTGGCCACACTGGTAGTTTGGATCCGATTGCTACAGGGGTTTTACCCATTTGCTTTGGAGAAGCAACCAAGTTTTCGCAGTATTTGCTTGATTCCGACAAGCGCTACCAGACTTCCATCTCGCTTGGTACTCGAACAGCAACGGGCGATCGGGAGGGCGACATCGTTGCGCAAATGCCCGTACCTTTATTGACCGAGGAAATAGTGGAAAGGTGTTTGGGTCGATTTAGGGGGGAAATACATCAGACGCCATCGATGTATTCGGCGATTAAGAAAGACGGTCAGCCGCTTTATAAGTTGGCGAGACAAGGAATAGAGGTTGAGAGAGAAGCAAGGCCTGTAACCATCTTCGAACTAGCTTTGCGGCGGATGGGGCCGAAAACACTGGATCTTGAGGTCCATTGTTCTAAAGGCACCTACATCCGGTCGTTAGCTGAGGACATAGGGACGGAGCTTGGCTGCGGAGCGCATGTCACTGAACTCCGAAGAACAGGTGTCGGACAGTTCAGCATTGAGGATGCCATATCGATGGATACGGTAGTAGAGCGCAGCGAAGACGGGCCACTAGGAATGGATCCCTTGCTATTGCCCATTCAAGAGGCAGTGGTGAACTTGCCCAGAGTCGAGCTGTCTGAACATACCGGGGCGTACCTGCTACAGGGACAACCCGTTCAGGTTTCTAGCGCTCCAAAGGGTGGATTAGTGCAATTGTTTCACTCGTTAGGCACTCAGGAACGATTTATAGGAATCGGAGAGGTGCTGGACGATGGAAAGATTGCGCCGCGGCGATTGATCGCAGCACAATAGAAGAGGGTGTCTGCAAATATGCGCGGACATGCCTTACAACAGGAGAGTAAGACCAACGAATCGCCTATGAGCGATGGCATATTAGAAGGAAAGCAATATGGCTTTAAGTAATGAAGAAAAAATAGCGATCGTAAAAGAATACGGAGCCTCTGAGGCAGACACGGGCTCCCCAGAGGTACAGATCGCGTTGTTAACAGCAAATATCAATAAGCTTCAAGGGCATTTTCAGGCGCATAAACACGATCACCATTCTCGAATCGGACTTTTGAGAATGGTTAGTCAGCGACGAAAATTACTGAACTACCTCATGCGAAAGAACGCTGACCGCTATGCCGATGTCATCAAGCGATTGGGCTTACGACGGTAATTGCTGGATTTGAAACGGAGAAAAGTGTGAATCCAATACAAAAGAAATTTAATTACGGCGACCATGAGGTTGTCTTGGAAGCGGGTCGAATTGCAAGGCAAGCGTCTGCATCTGTGCTTGTAACCATGAGTGAGACAGCAGTTTTAGTGTCCGTGGTTGGCCGCAAAGAGGCGAATCCCGGGCAGAGTTTTTTCCCTTTGACGGTCAACTACGAGGAAAGAGCTTATTCCGCTGGAAAGATCCCCGGGGGATTTTTTAAGCGAGAAGGGAGACCCTCTGAGAAAGAAACCCTGACTTCAAGGCTGATTGACCGCCCAATTCGGCCGTTATTCCCCAAGGGGTTTATGAATGAGGTGCAGGTGACATGCCAGGTCGTCTCGGCAGAAAAAGATATCGACCCTGATATTCCTGCAATGATCGGAACATCTGCTGCATTGGCGCTGTCGGGAATCCCTTTTGCTGGCCCTATTGGTGCAGCGAGAGTTGGCTTTACTCGAGAAGGGTATCAACTCAATCCAACGATGTCCCAGTTAGAGGTTTCCTATCTTGATATGGTGGTTGCTGGCACTGAGTCAGCGGTCTTGATGGTTGAATCAGAGGCGAAGGAACTGACCGAGGATCAAATGCTCGGCGCGGTTTTGTATGCGCATCAGGAAATGCAGGTGGTCATTCGTGCAATCAATGAGTTCTGCGAAGTGGTGGGAGTGGAGTCCTGGGACTGGACGCCAGAACCCGTCAACCAGCCGCTGATGGATGCAATGGTAGAAGCCTCTGGCCAAAAGCTGTCGGAGGCCTATCAGATCAGTGAGAAAATGAAGCGGCAAGACGCAGTCGCAGCGCTTAAAGAAGAAGCGTTAGCGCAGTTTGTGTCGGAGGAAGGCCCGTCACGAGATGAGGTCAGTGAAATTTTTGGCAAAATTGAGAAGAAAACGGTTCGTCGGGCGATCATCGATGGTCAACCTCGTATCGATGGAAGAGATACAAAGACCGTGCGTGATATCCGCGTTGAGGTTGGCGTGCTGGCGCGAACGCATGGGTCTGCTTTATTTACCCGCGGCGAAACTCAAGCGCTGGTGACAACCACACTCGGTTCAATGAGAGATGCTGCAATTATTGATGCGTTGCAGGGCTCNTACCGAGATCCCTTTATGCTTCATTACAACTTCCCTCCCTACAGTGTTGGGGAAACAGGATTTGTGGGTGGGCCAAAGCGCCGTGAGATTGGTCATGGCCGATTGGCAAGGCGAGGCATTGCTGCAGTTTTACCTAAAGCTGAGGACTGGCCTTACACCACGCGAGTGGTGTCGGAAATCACTGAATCTAATGGATCTTCCTCAATGGCATCGGTGTGTGGAGCAAGCTTGTCTCTGATGGACGCTGGTGTGCCTTTGAAGGCGCCCGTGGCTGGAGTGGCTATGGGTCTCGTGCTCGAGGACGATGGTTTCGCAGTGTTGACCGATATCCTAGGCGATGAGGACCACCTGGGCGACATGGACTTCAAAGTCGCTGGCACGGAAACAGGGGTTACCGCCTTGCAAATGGATATCAAGATTCAAGGCATCACCGAGCAGATTATGGATTCCGCACTTGAGCAGGCGCGTGAAGCGCGGCTTCATATCTTAGGTGAGATGAATAAAGTCATTGGTCGATCAAGAGACGAAGTGGCTGAAACNGCCCCCTCGATGGTCACGATGAAAGTGGATTCAGACAAAATACGTGACGTCATTGGTAAGGGTGGTGCAACTATCAGATCAATCACTGAGGAGTCCGGTGCCTCTATCGACATAGACGACGATGGCACTATTACCATTTTTGGTGAGGGACTTGAATCGCGCGATAAGGCAGTCTCTTTAATCGAAGGGATTACAGCAGAAGCCGAGGTTGGCCAAATCTACACAGGTAAAGTCAACAAAATTGCCGACTTTGGCGCATTCGTGAATATTCTGCCCGGAAAAGATGGTCTGGTTCACATCTCTCAAATCGCCAAAGAGCGCGTTGAGAAAGTCACTGACTACCTATCAGAGGGTCAGGAGGTTCGCGTCATCGTTCTCGACGTAGAACGTGGCCGAATCAAACTCTCGATGAAAGAGGTGCCCGAGGAAGAAGCGCAGGCCGATGAGGCTTCTGACGCCGAGGAAACGGCACAGCATTCGGACGATGCGAGCGCGACGAGTGAGGCTAGCAGCGAGGCTGAAACCGAAGAGACGCAAGCGACTNAGGGCGCTGATGCACCTGCTGATGAGGCAGCTGACTCGGCGGAGAATGACGGTAGCGAGGAGCAACCGTCATANGGTTGTGGGTCCACCTTGGTTGAAAAACGATTGATTTTGGTCAGTCAGAAAAAGGCGCTTGATGCGCCTTTTCTTTGCCTCGTCTAATTATTGATTCGCTGTGGGGCTGTTTTGGATTAGATCGTCTACCACGCTAGGGTCGGCTAGTGTGCTGGTATCACCGAGCTGATNNAGCTCATTTTCTGCAATCTTTCTCAAAATACGGCGCATGATCTTGCCGGATCGCGTTTTTGGCAAGGCCGGTGCCCACTGAAGGATGTCAGGCTTTGCTATCGCTCCTATCTCCGTCCTAACCATCTGCTCCAGTGCTTGTCTTAGTTCGTCTGTCCCTTCAGTGCCTTGCATGAGTGTGACAAAACAATAGATGCCCTGGCCTTTGACGTCATGGGGGTACCCAACCACTGCTGCCTCGGCGACCGCGGGGTGTAATACTAATGCGCTCTCGACCTCTGCTGTTCCCATTCTATGGCCGCTGACGTTCAGCACGTCATCCACACGACCCGTGATCCAGTAATAGCCGTCAGCATCNCGTCGAGCACCATCGCCTGTAAAGTAATAGCCTGGGTAAGTGGTGAAATACGTGTCGACACAGCGCTTGTGGTCGCCATAAACCGTTCGAATCTGGCTCGGCCACGATGAACGGATCGCTAAGTTGCCGGAAGCCTCACCTTCTAGTTCCTGTCCCTNGGCATCCAANAGCACGGGCTCAACCCCGAAGAAAGGGAGTGTGGCTGAACCAGGTTTCAGCGCAATTGCACCAGGTAATGGCGTGATCATGATTGCGCCAGTTTCTGTTTGCCACCAGGTATCTACGATAGGGCAACGGCCATCGCCAACAATATGGAAGTACCACTCCCAAGCCTCAGGGTTGATGGGCTCACCAACTGACCCCAGCAGTCTCAATGAACTGCGACTACTCCTCGTCACAAAGTCATCCCCAAGGCCCATAAGCGATCGTAGCGCGGTGGGGGCGGTGTAGAAGATNTTGACTGCGTGCTTGTCGATGATTTGCCAGAAACGGCCAGCATCCGGATAGGTAGGCACGCCCTCAAACATGAGCGTGACCGCGCCATTGGCTAGTGGCCCGTAAACGATATAGGAGTGTCCGGTTACCCAACCCACGTCCGCTGTACACCAATAGATGTCACCATCCTTATAGTCGAAGACATAACGATGGGTCATCGCTGCGCCAAGCAAGTATCCGGCGGTGGTGTGCAAGACTCCTTTGGGTTTTCCTGTACTTCCTGAGGTGTAGAGAATAAAAAGAGGGTCNTCGGCACTCATTACCTCGGGAGGACAGTCGTCTGAGGCATTGTTCGCCGCCGCCGCATAGTCTACGTCTCTTCCAGATACCATCGTGATATCAGCGCCCGTTCGGGGGACGACAATAACCGTGTGTACATTCGGGCACTCTTCAACAGCTAGATCAACATTGTGCTTGAGTGGGATCGTCTTGCCCCCCCTGACACCTTCGTCCGCAGTAATCACTGACTCGCAGTTGGCGTCCAAAATTCGGTCTCGCAGCGCCCCCGGAGAGAACCCTCCGAATACCACGCTGTGAATCGCGCCAATTCGAGCGCAAGCTAACATTGCGTAAGCCGCCTCAGGAATCATCGGCATGTAAATGCACACGCGATCGCCCTTCTTAACGCCTCGCGACTTTAAAATATTGGCCATGACGTTGACGCGGGTGCTGAGCTCGCTGTAGGTGATGGTCAACGAATCAGTGGGCTCGTCCCCTTCCCAGATAATCGCCGCTTGATCAGCGCGGTCCGGAAGGTGTCGGTCGATACAGTTGACTGTCACGTTCAACGAACCGTCTGCGAACCACTTGGCTTGCCCTTCCCTTAAGTTAGATTCAACAACCGANGAAAAAGGGGTAGACCAGGTGAGAAATGAACGCGCTTGTTCTGCCCAGAAGGATTCTGGATCAGCTATCGAAGCATCGTACATGGCTCGGTATTGAGCCTCTGTAAGGTGAGTGTTGGNGGCTGCCTCCGCAAAGACAGGGTATAGCTTCTCCTCGGACATTGTCCGTGACTCCTTGTAATTTGCTTGAAGGTTGCCACAAGTTTGTTGACCAGGAAACTCTAGCCATGCTGCAGCCAAAGGTTCGCGCTAATTCCAGGAGAATCGTGCAACCACAACCCTTGTCCATCAACCGTAGTCGCAGGATNCAAGTCGAGTCCCGCTTACTCTGCTAGGTTCTCAGATTGAGCTGAGGGGTTTCGTCGGCGTTTTTTCTTTCGCCGTGCCTGCTTGGGATGACGATCGAGCGTTTTCAGCATATCTCGCTGGACTTCGGGAGGCTCGTCCTGCAAGCGAGTCCACCAATCGGCGGTTTCGGTTAGCGTCGTGTCAACTTTTCCTCGCAGTAGCAAGAAATCATAAGCGGCCCGAAAACGCTTGTGCTCTAGCAGTTTCAAGGGGCGGCGCCCAACTTTGAATTCCAGCCGATCTTGGAGTGCCCATATTTCTTTCATAGTTTGAGTAAAGCGTTTTGGAATCGCAATCGCGGGCAGCTGATCGAGCACCGTGATGTCTGATGCCGCTTGTGCGGCATCCAGAAGGCCAAGTCCCTGTTCTAAAGATTTCTGCTTCTCGACTATGAAGGCATCCCACAGCAAGGACGCTAGCAAGAAAGCTGGGGTAACCGACTTTCCTGATCGTATGCGCTCATCGGTCGATGCGAGTGCGTGTTTTTCGAGCGCNGTCAGTTGGTGGGTTTGATGCTTGAACGGAAACATTGGGTGGAGCAGATTGAGATCATTCAGCGCTTTAAATGTTGACTCTGATTGCCCGGCGAGTGACAGCTTAAGAAACTCCTCAAACAGTCGAGCCGGCGCGACCAGTTGTAACAGTGCGGCATTTTTTTTGATCACTATCTCAAGCGATGGGTCGATCTCGAAACCAAGTTTTGCCAAAAACCGAGCAGCGCGAATCATTCGAACAGGNTCTTCTGTGAAGCGAGTCAATGGGTCGCCAATAATGACTAGCGCTCGCGCGCTCAAGTCTGCTAATCCTCGCGCTGTTGGGTCAAGCAGCTCCTGTTTGGTGGGGTCGTAATAGAGTGCATTGATGGTGAAGTCTCGGCGAAATGCGTCTTCCTCGAAGGTTCCAAAAATGTTTTCGTTCTTGCCATGTGCCGGTCCCTGCTTCGAATGAGATTGGCCGCCTCGAAAGGTCGATATCTCAATGATTTCTCTGCCTTTGCGGACGTGCACGAGCCTAAATCGGCGACCAATCATGCGTGAGCCCCGAAATTGCTCGTGAATTTCCTCTGGCGTTGCATTGGTTGCGACATCGAAGTCCTTAGGTTGATGGCCAAGGAGCAAGTCTCTGACACAGCCACCCACCACATAGGCGGTAAAGCCTGCCTTTTGCAGCCCCTCTACAACGTATCTTGCTGCCGGGCTGATGTTTTTTGGTTCGATGGACAACAACTAATCTGGGCACGCANCAATGAATGGAGTCGAAGTCGAGTTTAGCAGATGGATCTAGCCGGCGGCCTCGAGATTACGAGTCGCCTCATCGGCAGTCTAGATTTGCATCATGTCATTGTGAGCGCTACAGGCTGCGACCCATGAGCTTCGGGACGAGGGCTGGCTGCCAAGCGGTAACTGCGCTTTGCAGGATTGTGTTCGTTTCTTTTGAATCAGGGCTTGATTGGCCAAGAAATCTTAAGGCCCTTTTCAAATTGTCAGCGGGTGTACTTACATCAACGGATTGAGCGGCGGTTTGCTTGCTCAGCTTTGCCCCGTCGTTCCCCAGCACGACAGGGAAATGCCAAAACATAGGCGGAACGTGATTTAACGCTTGGTAGAGTTCTAGCTGATAGGGTGTCGAGTNGATGAGGTCGGAGCCGCGAACAACCTCAGTAACCCCTTGCTCGATGTCATCGTGAACAACTGCTAACTGATAGGCGATGAGTTGGTCGCGTCGCTGGACTACAAAGTCGCCTAGGCTACTGCCCATCTTCCATGTTCGTTCCCCTAAATGAGCATCGGCGTGGGTGATTTGGTCGCGTTGGATCCTGTACCTCAGTGCGTACGTCTCGAGCGTTGGATCCGACTCGCTGCGAGACCTACAAAAACCGGGATAGTGGCGAGGCAAGCGTTTACGGGGGCAATCGCAGGGATAAATCAGTGATCGTTGCCGCAGTGCATCGAGCGCTGAGTGATAGTGCTCTAACCTCTCACTTTGATAAGTAACCGGGAGGTCGCTCTTTAAACCGTGGGCGCTTAGTTGTTCCAGAATGAGTTGTTTGGCACCCGGTTGCTCGCGTGGGGGNTCCAGATCCTCCATCCTGACCAGCCACTGGCCTCCTTTGGCTTTCACACTNAGGTAGCTGGCTAATGCTAACGTGAGTGAACCAAAGTGAAGCGGGCCCGTTGGGGAGGGGGCAAAACGACCAACTAAATGGGCGGTCCGAGTATCCATACCCCTTTAGGTGATCTACCCGTGCAACTGCCGCTCTTTGAGCTCAGCCAGCGTTTTGCAGTCGATACACTCAGTGGCTGTTGGTCTCGCCTCCAGCCTTCGGATGCCGATTTCGATACCACACGTTTCACAAAACCCGTAGTCATCGTGATCGATAAGTTCTAGCGTTTTCTCAATTTTACGAATGAGCTTTCGCTCCCTGTCCCGTGTGCGCAACTCTAGACTGAACTCTTCTTCTTGGCTGGCGCGATCCGAGGGGTCGGGATAGTTTGCTGCTTCGTCTTTGAGGTGGCTTACCGTTCGATCNACTTCTTCCATCAACTCGCGACGCCACTCCATGAGGATCGCTCTAAAATGCGCGTGCTGATTTTCGCTCATGTACTCCTCGTTTCGCTTCGGCTGATAAGGATTGAACGAGGTGCCTGTGATTCCACCTGACGAGAGCGTGGGGCTCAGTGCATTGTCACGCTTGGCGCGTGTTTTTAAAGCAGCTTTCTTTTTAGCGGCTACTTTTTTAGCCGGTGCTTTTTTCGCAGGCGCTTTAGCAGCGGTTGTTTTTTTAGCGGCTACTTTTTTAGCCGGTGCTTTTTTCGCAGGCGCTTTAGTGGCGGCTGTTTTTTTAGCGGCTACTTTTTTAGCCGATGCTTTTTTCGCAGGCGCTTTAGTAGCGGCTGTTTTTTTGGCGGCTACTTTTTTAGCTGTGGTCTTTTTTGCTGGTGCTTTTGAAGTGGTGGTTGTCGACGCAGCTGTTTTTGTTTTCTTAACAGATGCTTGCTTGTTAGAACGAGTTTTGGTCGTCACAGGCTTTTTTGCTCCCGTCGGGGCAGCGTTCTTTTTTGCTGCAGGTTTGGCCTTTGCTGATGTTTTTTTGGGTGCAGGCTGCTTCGACGCCCTGGGGGCGGATTGAGCCGAAGCCTTTGGTTTACCAGACTTTTTTGCCGCCATGATAGGTTCTCCTTCGAGCGGTTGAGTAGTGGTGTCCCAAAAATCAAGCGCCGAACATTAACAGAATGGAAGCATCTCGCCAAGCGCAATTTTTCGTACCACGCTGTGAGCATAGCAATCAAACATCCCGTGTTAGCATGGCCGCGGTAGAGATCCAGCGAGGGGAACAATTAGTGGAATATTCTGCACGAAGCCAGTCCGTGCAATCCTTTAAGGCGATGGAAATGATGGCAGCTGCCAGATTACTTGAGGAGCAGGGTCGGTCGATTATCCACCTCGAGGTTGGGCAACCCGATTTTTTTGCTCCTCATGCTGTTACCGATCGAGCTAAGTCGACGATTGAGTCAAATCTGACCGGATATAGTAACGCCGAGGGCCTTCCTGAATTGCGAGAGTCGATCGCCGCGTTTTATGGCAATCGGTTCGGTCTCGCTATCGATCCGCGGCGGGTCATAGTCACTGCGGGCGCGTCAGGTGCGCTCGCGTTGCTGTTGCCGTTGCTGACCGATCCAGGGCAAGGCTGGTTGTTGCCCGATCCCGGCTATCCTTCTTACCGGCATTTTGTCTCCGCTTTTGGGTGCGACGTGCAGGTGCTCCCCGTGGACGCGGCGCATCACTTTCAGCCAACGCCCAGTCAAATCAAGGAGGCTTGGCGGTCGAATACCAAAGCCTGCTTGCTTGCGACGCCCTCAAACCCGGCGGGTACCTGTATACAGCCCGATGTCTTTGAAGAGATCGCGGGGGTGGTGTCCGACAAGCGTGGACACCTGATTGTCGATGAAATCTATCAGGGGGTGTCGCCAGGGGGAGAGCCACTGCCCACAATGCTGTCGAAGACGGATGATGCCTTTATCGTGAACAGCTTTTCGAAGTATTTCGGAATGACCGGCTGGCGACTAGGCTGGCTCATCGTACCCGATCAAGCGGTGGATCCATTGATTCGGATTGCACAGAATCTCTTCATTTGTCCTTCTGTGGTGGCGCAAGCGGCTGCAGTCGCC
>PBWF01000009.1 GCA_002728935.1 Gammaproteobacteria bacterium
CGACTGTCCCAGTACTCGTCATCAACAATGGCGACGTAAGGGCTATCGAAGGGTCACTACAAAACCGGTTATTTCCAGAGGTTCGGCGCCTTTATAGCTAACCCTTTTGGAATGAAATTTGCGTAGCAATTCCAACCCTGCGTGAGGCAATAACGTAAGAGACTTTGAAGTAAATACTGAGCAAGCACCCATTAACCATTGCCGAAGCTTTGCTCACCCATTATCAGCAATCACTGAGGTGTAGTGTATGAACAATATAAAGCGCTCGACCCCACTGACAGTTATCGCTGCCATGCTGGCACTGTCGGTCCCCTTGCCCAGTTTCGCGGCATCTGACGAAATCGAGGAAGTCGTTGTCACCGGTAGTCGAATAGCCAGAGACAGCAACTTAACTGGCGCCCAACCCATTCAGGGCGTATCGAGTGAGGACATCGCTGAATCGGGCGAGTTCGCACTGATGGATGTGGTCAACGATATTCCCGCTCTGATTGGCTCGGTGTCTCAAGAAATGTCCATCGACAGCGCCGTTGATGGTGCCAACCTGCTCAATCTGCGCAATCTTGGCATCAATCGAACCCTTACATTGGTTGACGGTCGGCGTCACGTCGGCGGCGTCCAAGGGAGTGCGGCGGTTGATATTGGCTCTATTCCCAAGCAATTGGTTGAGCGAGTCGAAGTACTCACAGGCGGCGCATCCGCAGTCTATGGTGCAGATGCGGTGACCGGCGTTGTGAATTTCATCTTAAAAGATGATTTCGAAGGCTTTGAAATCGACGTCAATGCCGCGGTGTCCGGTGAAGGCGATGGCAGACAATCGTCCATTGGCGCTATTTGGGGCAAAAACTTCTCAGATGGCCGAGGCAACATTGTCATTGCCGTGGACTACAGCAAAGATGACGGCCTTCGCATGAGCGAGCGCCCAGGCGCGACTTACGGCACCGGGGATGACTACTCAAACCCTGCGCTGCGCTTCCAAAACGGCAACATCAGCGCGAGCACGCCCAACTTTCAGGCCTACTACAATTACGCCAACACAGGGTTATTTCCAGTTGGCCTGCCGATCCCAACTTCGCAAGGGTTCATCGACAACTACAACGCGGCTTTCCCCGATGCGCCAATCACCGCCGGTGATCTGACAAGTGCTGAGCTTGCCCTCATCGATCAAGCAGGATCCGCTTTCCCACGGGCGATTTTCCCAGAGGCAACCTTCTCAATCACTTCGGGCTATGGCTGGCTGATTCCCGGCGATCCTTTCTCGTTCGCGGGCTTCGATCCAGAAACACCGATCGATTTGAACGGCAATGGCACTCCTGATTGCCTCGATTCTTTTGCGGGCTACAACTCTGTGTTTGGAGCAGCTTCTTTTGGGATTGTTGGCGGCTGCTGGTATCAGCAGGCTGACGGCTCCTACGCCGTTAACGAGGATGGACTGGTTGCTGGAAACTTCAACGGGTTCGGCGGTACGTCCACAGACGTTTACTTGAATGATCAAATGGATTTCTTGCTGCCAGACCAGAAGATCGCAATCAACGTCAACACGCGATATGACTTAACGGACTCGGTGCGCGCATTCGCTGAATTGAAGTGGGTTGATCAATCAACGGATACGGGTGGTTTCTCCAACTCCTTCTGGGATCTCCTATATGGCGCGGCTGACAACCCTTATCTTCCCGAATTCATTGCTGACGTTGCAGCCGGCTACGGCGGCGGCGTTGCACTGACTGTCGATCCCATTTACTTCGGCGCCGAGCGACGCACAGATCGCGAAACTGTTCGAGCGGTGTTTGGCATTGAAGGTGCGCTGAACGACAACATGGATTACGAGGTGAGCGTTAACTTTGGTCGCTTCACCCAAGACCGCGCCTTCCCCAACGAAGTGATCGTAGACCGATTCTTTGCTGCGATCGATGCAGTGACGGACCCTGCCACCGGGGCCCCAGCCTGCCGGTCTTCGGTTGATCCAACAGCTCCCGCGCTCAACACACCGTTTGGAATTCCTGCGTACGATGAAGGCTATTTCTCGTTCGTCCCAGGTGACGGTCAATGTGCACCTCTCAACATATTTGCGGGTGAAGCAGGTGTCTCTCAGGCAGCTAAGGACTTCGTTCTAATCGAAACGAAAAACTCACTTGAGCTCACCCAGCTGGTATTGAGCGGCGTGGTGACGGGCGACACAAGCGCCTTCTTTGAACTTCCAGGAGGTGCTCCTGGGTTTGCAGCGGGACTCGAGTACAGGAAAGAGGAATCTGATGCTGACTTTTCACCCTGGAGTCGAGGCGTTTTACCTGCAGGTTCTAACTTCACGCCTGGCACGCTCATCTCCGAGGTATCTGGAAATGGCAGCCTCGTGTTCGACCCAGGCCTTGCCGACAACAATGAGCAGGGTGACTACACGGTCACAGAATTATTCCTTGAACTGTCACTGCCACTCTTAGCTGATGTGCCTGGCGCCAGGGAATTAACGGTTGACCTCGCGGCGCGGTTCTCTGACTACGATTCGATTGGTCAGACCACCACTTGGAGAAGCACGCTCGTTTATGCGCCGGTGGATGATTTCGCGGTGCGGGCTACTTACTCAGAAGCGGTCCGTGCGCCCAACATCACCGAGCTCTATGGCCCGGTGACCAGCGCCACCTTCAGGCCGACTGACCCTTGTGATGCAACGTACATCGCAGGTGTTGACGCGGCGCTTGGCGCAAACTTGCAAGCCAACTGTACGACCTACTTCCAAAGCATCGGGATCGATCCTTTTGATGCAGATGGCAACTATGCGTTCCTTGACCCCCTCTCTGCCCGCTTCGGCGGCCTGACAGGTGGTAACCCAAACCTCAGTGAGGAGACCGCTGAAACGCTAACCTATGGTTTCGTGTTCCAGCCTTCCTTCCTCGACGGGTTCTCGCTGACCTTCGACGTATGGGATATCTCGATTGAAGATGCAATTCAAAGCGTTCGCGCAGACGACATCGTNCTGGGATGCTATCANGGCNCTGAGCTGAACAATCAGTTCTGTGACCTCTTTGAGCGTAACGACGATCCCAACAGCCTGCAGGCCGGTGGGTTCACGTTCATGAGAACGGGCCTTTTGAACTACGCGAAGTCTGAGACCGATGGCTATGACTTGGCCGCTAATTACGCATTTGAGCTAGGCGAGCACATGTTCTCGATCCGAGTCTCGGGTACCAAGGTCAATGACAATACGCGGTACCAAAACCCGCTCGATCTTTCTGAGAAAGACCCCGAACTTCTTGAGATTGGTGCTCCAGAGTATGCGGGCAATATCTTCCTGAAGTACCAAATTGGCGGCCTGTCTCTAGGCTGGCAGAGCCAGTTCATAAGCGAAATGCTGCTCGGCAACGGACCTGAGGTTGAAACCTATGAGACCTTATTTGGACCTTCAATCCTCATGGACGATACGTGGATTCATGACTTTAATGGCAGCTATGCCATTCAGGACAACGTGAATCTTTCGTTCGGTGTCCGTAATGTGACCGAAGAGGAGCCGTTCATTACGGCCAACGCCTATCCCGTTAGCCCTCGCGGCCGCATGTTCTGGATGGGACTTAACCTCTCACTCTAGACGCCAGACGCTGGATCAAAAACGCCCCGTTCGGGGCGTTTTATTTGAAGCAGGTTACGGTTTCGCGGCCAGCACCATGTAGCTAGAAACCATGATGTGGCTCTGAACAATAACTACCGATAAGACGCGCCCATTGCTCTCCCCACCGCAGGGAGACGATCAGGGCAATAGTCTTCCCAGCCCTATGTACAGCAACCGATGGAGGGTAAGCTCTCATTCGATAGTCTTCAGCCACTAGAAGGTAACCCGAATGAATGCGCCATCACCGCTTGAGCTCGCCACCGCACAAAACAGAATTGGCGAGGAGCTCGGGGTCAGCCCTTGGGTGGAGATTGATCAGGTCAAAGTCAACGTATTTGGAGAGATCACCCATTGGCGAACCCCAGGCCACTGCGACCCTGAATTCGCCAAAACGACGCCCTACGGCGGCACCTTGATGCACGGCTTCCACGTGGTTGGGTTGTTATCCCACTTCTTCAAGTCAGCGGGCCTCTGGCCCATCGACGCTTGCGACCCCCTCAATTACGGCCTCGACAAAGTTCGTATCCTGAAGCCCATCATCATCGGCGAGGGGCTTCGGCTTAGATCCAGAATTCACCTACTAGAGGTCACCCCAAAGGGCGACGGCGAATATCTGCTGAAAGTGAGCCATCATGTTGAAGTTGAGGGTGCCGCCGAGCCCTCGGTCTATGCGGAATACCTCACCTATTGGCACCCTTTACCGACATCCGAATGACAAAAGACACGCTTCCTACCAGCGCTCAAGTCGTCATTATTGGCGGCGGCATCATCGGCTGCTCGGTGGCTTACCACCTTGCCCGCGCTGGCGTTAGCGACGTGGTCTTGCTCGAACGTAAGCAACTGACCAGCGGAACCACCTGGCATGCCGCTGGACTCGTAGCGCAGCTTCGCGCCTCCCAGAACATGACTCGCCTCGCCAAGTATTCAACCGAATTATTTCAGTCATTGGAGTCTATTACCGGACAGGCAACCGGCTACCAACAAACGGGATCCATCACCCTTGCGCTCAATGGGGAACGCGAGGCGGAACTGCGCAGGCAGGCGACCATGGCCAATGCCTTCAATGTAGTCTGTGAATGGGTTGAACCTGATTTCATAGCCAATCAGTGGCCAGGTATTACACTCTCTGACGCGCGCGGCGGCGTTTACCTGCCGGGCGATGGTCAGACCAATCCAATCGATACCACCCTTGCGCTTGCGAAGGGGGCAAGGCAGGAAGGCGCACTCATCATCGAGAACAGTGAGGTCACCGAGTTGGTCCTCGCTGACGGTGCCGTGAAAGGCGCGCAGCTTGCCACAGGCGAAACCATCACCGCACAACAAGTCGTAATCGCGAGTGGCATGTGGACGAGAGACTTTCTCGCTCGCTACGGCGTGCTTGCGCCGCTTCAGGCTGCTGAGCACTTTTACCTTGTCACCGAACCGCTCGAACGCTTCACGGAAATGCGGCCCACCCTGCGTGTTCCTGACGAGGANGCCTACTATAAATTTGATGCCGGAAAGCTGCTGCTCGGAGCGTTTGAGCGTCGCGCGAAGCCTTGGGCGGTAGAAGGCATTCCCAGCGACTTTGAGTTCGACAGCCTGCCCGCTGACTTCTCCCATTTCGAGCCCATCTTTACTCGCGCCATTGCACGCTTCCCCGAGTTAGAACACGCGGGCGTGCAATTGTTCTTCAATGGACCGGAAAGCTTCACCCCGGACAATCGTTATTTGTTGGGTGAAACCCCGGAGGTCAACCAGCTCTTTGTTGCGGCAGGGTTTAACTCCATCGGTATCCAAAGCGCTGGGGGCGTGGGGAAGGTCCTCGCCGAATGGATGATCAGCAAGCGCCCGCCTATGGATCTGTGGGATGTCGATATTCGACGGGCCTACCCATTTCAAAGCGAAAAAGCATTTCTGGCAGAGCGAACAACCGAAGCGTTGGGACTTCTCTATGACCTACACTGGCCTGAAAGGCAATTCGAAACCGGTCGCAGCATTCAGCACTCCCCGCTTCATGATGCCCTCAGCGAGGCAGGTGCCGTATGGGGGGAACTCGCCGGATTCGAGCGCCCTCTCTGGATCGATAAAGATGCCGGCCCTGAAAGGCGTTACACCTATGATGAACCCGAGTGGTTCGGCGCGGTGGCCGAGGAATGCCGCGCCGCGGCGGAGCAGGCCGTGATCTTTGATCAATCGAGTTACCCCATCTTCGACATCGAGGGGCCCCATGCACTCCCCTTCATGCAGTGGCTATGTGCTAACGACGTCGATGTGGGAACAGGTCATCTCGTCTATACCCAGTGGCTCAACGAGCAAGGGGGCATCGAAGCAGACGTCACTGTTCTGCGGCTTGATGACTCAGCCTTTAGAGTCACGAGCGCCTGCGCAACCTGGCGCAAGGATCTATTGTGGCTTTCACGCCAATCAGCCGAGTTTGATGTAACGGTGAGTCATCGGACTGATCTCGCAATGGTGGGACTCATGGGCCCATGCGCTGGGTCTATTCTTCGTACGGCACTCGATATTCCCTTCGATGACATCCCTTTTTATGGATCGCTAAGGACTGCGTTTGACGGCGCAAGTCTTTGGTGCAATCGACTGAGCTATATTGGCGAATCAGGCGCAGAACTCGTGATCGACGCGAACCGACTCCCTGACCTATACGCGCACCTCACCGCCGCAGGGACGCCCTTTGGACTGCGCCCGGCTGGCTTCTACGCGATGAATGCTTGCCGCATGGAGAAGGGCTATCGGCACTGGGGCGATGATCTCCATGACCACCTCACGCCCTGGACCGCAGGCCTCGGGTTTTGTGTAGCAATGGAAAAGCCAGATTTCTTGGGGAAAGCAGCCCTCGCGCAAACAAAGGGTAAGCAGACAACGCGTCTCGTTACGGTCGTCGTAGATTCCCCTAACGCTCCGAGAATGATTCATGACGAACCCATATTTTCAGAGGGCCGCCAAATCGGGCTTACGACAAGCGCAGCGTGGGGGCATCGATTGGATCGCAACCTAGCGATTGCTTCCGTCACCCACGAACCCGGGGTGACGAAACGGTTCCTCCACGAGTCTTCGTTCGACATCGAAATCGCTGGCCAGCGCTACCCTGCCCAGCTGCAACTCGGAGCGCCTTATGACCCTAGCGGCAGTCGGATGAAGCGCTGATCCAAGACTTTACATCACATCAGGGCCTCCTTAGCCTCACTGTCTTATTCAACTTCATCAATTAGGGACTAAAGCACTCATGATTCACCAACTCCGCACTTACACCATCCAGCCCGGGGCGATGGACCAATGGGTTGAGCTCTTTGAAACTCATATTCGGCCCGTCAATCAGCGGCTTGGCATGCACATCGTCGGCACTTGGGTGAATCATGAACACAATGAATTCATTTGGCTGCGAAGATTTAGCAGCGAGGCTGAGATCGAGGAGTTAGAAGCCGCTTACTTCGTCTCACCGGAGCGACAAGCGCTGGGCGATCACCCGCAGCAGCTCATTCAGCATATGGATATCAAACGCCTCAAGCCAGACAGCGCCGCAGCATTGCTCGATTGAAGGTGTGCAGTGGTTAGACNTACCGCCAAGCGCCCAGCTTTAGCGAGAGCACAATGATCGACCCATAGAGCACCANTCCAGCAGCGGCCATCATGATGATTGCTTCAAACCCGCCGCCCTGCGTCACCCATACATACGCGCCGCCAACCGCGACGCTGAATCGAACGAAGGTCGCGATGACAGGCCAACGCATGCGCCCAGCGCCTTGAGCGGCAAAGTAGAGCACCAAGCCGACGGCGAGAAATGCGTAACACGGCCCTGCATATTGGATGTAGGTTGTCGTCATCGACGCGACATCGGCGTTGCTCGCAAACAGCGGAATCCACGCCATAGGTACAAGCGCAAGTGGTAGGCCAATGCCCGCGCCGATAANCGCAGCAAGGCCTGCACCCACCATCGCGGCTTTGATCGCTCGATCGCGATTACCCGCGCCCACGCAGGTACCNACNAGCGCCGTCAGCGAGGCACCAATGCTCANGACGATCGGCGTAATCAAAAACTCAATACGCGCGCCTATCCCATAACCCGCGAGCGCAACGTCACCCACTCGAGCGACCAGCGCCGTCAGCCCAATCACGGTGGCTACCGTCACGACGGGGGAAAGCGCCGCGGGCCTTGCTACCCGCAGGATGTCCTCCATGAGTTCCTGCCGGTAGCCACGGTGTTCCCACGTGAGCCGACTCGGTAAGGACGGCCCCATTAATCGCAGCAGGTAAACGAGGGCCATCAACCCTGAAACCAGCACTGTCGAGTAAGCTGCGCCAGCAATGCCGATTGGCGACACACCNAACCATCCCAATATCAAAGNGCCAGACACTAAGACTTGTAAGGCATAGCCCGCGACCATCACCNCCGCAGAAAAGCCCATTAATCCCATGCCGCGGAAGATNGCNCCAAGACCCGNGGTCANCCACACGGTGATGCCGCCCCACATCAGAACGTCTGCGTACGCGAGCGCAAGGGTTAGGATATTGCCTGTGCCTCCCATCCAGGCTAGAAATGCCGCCCCAAATAAAGCGTAGATCAGCAAAAAACCCGCATAGGCAGCAATGCAAAGAGTAATGGCCTGCCAAATAAGCCTGCCCGCGCTACCGGAATCACNCGCGCCCAAATAACGGGCGACTGACGAGGAAATGGCGCCGCCGACAGCGCCTCCCGAGACAGTTAGCAGTAGAATGAGTAGAGGAAACACCAGCGCGATCGCTGCAAGCGGCTCGGTACCGAGCTGACCGATCATCCACACTTCGACCAAGATCACCGCTGATTGGGCAAGGAAGCCACTCACGTTCGGCGCTGCCAATTTTAAAATGAGCGGCAGAAGCGGTGCNTCCAGGAGTCGTTGCGTGCGCNGGTCCATAAGCGTCTCGCCCTGAATGCTACATGCTCTCACAGGGACAAACCGCTACACAAACCACCACATCGACCNCCGCGCAAACCAATCGGGTTGCGCAGGATTTCAAATTTCTCTAACGTCGATTCAGTGCTGGAGCTTAATCACTAGAGCGCCGTTTACCGCGACTTGCACGCCGTGAACGAGAGGGGTCAGCACCGCCATGAGAGGCTCTATTTAGGACTTTCTTTGAAAGGCTTTGTTGTTAGCAGATGCGAGCGCGGGTATTTGAAGGCCCTTGTATCTGAGGGTCGTCCGACAAGATTGAATACGCTCGGTCTTCTAGCCATTGGCCGTATTCGACCGAGCGAAGTAAAAGAGGAGATAAAAGACGATGGCTTATATTGAAAACCGTACAGTGCACGACGCGGATTCTCACGTCATGGAAATGCCAGACAAGATTCTCGAATACCTCGAGCCCAGCTACCGAGAGAAATTTATAAGCGAAGCCAATAAAGCAGTGACCGTCACACAAGACTTGGCGGCGGCTGAGGCGAAACAAGATGACCCAGAATTCCGTGCCGGCGATGAAGCTGAGCTCTTGCAGCGCAAAAATCACCTTGCCCTCGGTGCATATCGCAATCAAGATCGACCCAAGACCCTTGATCTCTTGGGCGTGACCAGCCAACTCGTTTTTACTACCGCAGCGCTCGGCAACTTCGGGCTCGACGAGAAGAACCCAGAGCTCGCGCAAGCCGCTGCGAGAGCGCACAACCGGATGAACTCGGACTTTTGCTCAGTTGACCGAAGACTCTTGGCGACTGGCTATGTGCCGCTGTCAGACGTTGACGCAGCGTTACCCATTGCTAATGAGGCGTTAGAACTCGGCTGCAAAGGCCTTGTTGTGCCCTCTATGTGCCCAGCAAACCATAGCCCAAGCCATCGCGGCTTTGACGCCCTTTGGGCCACGGCAGAAGAAGCCGGCATCCCCATCTTGTTCCATGTGGGTGGCGAGGAAAAAATGAGCATGGCCTACACCGAAAACGGGGGCGAAAAGGTCAAAGACTTCCATGGGGGGGATGAGAACTTTACTGGGCTCAGCTACATGGCGATTCCGCTCTCTATTTGGCAAACGATGACCGCACTAATTTTTGACGGCGTGTTTGATCGGCACCCTAATCTTAAGTTTGGCGTCATCGAGCTTGGGGCTTCTTGGCTGCCTAGCTGGCTTCGCTTCATGGATTCAGGGTTCGAGGCTTTCCGTAAAGGCGAGGCACGACTTCAAGCGTTGTCGATGAAACCAAGTGAACTAGCTGAGCGTCAGTTACGAGTCACGCCGTATTGCCATGAGCCAACCGGTTGGATCCTTCGGGAGTCCAGTCCAGACATGCTGCTGTTCTCGTCCGACTTTCCTCATGTAGAGGGTGGCCGTAACCCGGTCAAACGCTTTGAGGACAACATGGAAGGCATTAGCGACGAGGCTTTGGGTCGCTTTTACAGAGACAATTTCATTGACTTGATGGGCCGTGGGCTAGACGAGTCCCTTCACGACCACCCATCCCAGCAAGCCGCTTAATCCAGCCATTAATCATGGTGCAACTCGCGCGGACGTCAAATTTGATCGGCTCGCGCGGCGGTTATACGCTTTAGCACAGGAGACCGACGACATGAGCTTAGTCGCTTTTCCCGAGTCACCCGAGGCACTCTCCCCCGCCTGGCTTACAGAACACTTTCAATCCACAGGCGTCATTAACGCAGACAACCAAGTGTCGGCAATTGAGATCAAGCCCGTGGGTGACGTGATTGGTGTTGTCGGCGAGGTGGTTCGGTGCCACATCACGTATGCAGCACCTTGCGAGGCACCCGCCTCCGTGGTGATCAAGTTCGCGCACCGACTCCCTGAAAATAGAGCCATTGGCAACAACACAAGAATGTACGAGCGTGAGGTGTTGTTCTTTAACGAGATCGCCACCCAGCTCGATACGCCTAAAACCCACTGCTACTTTGCGGGTTTCAACGCCGACACGGGCGGCAACATGGTCATCATTGAGGACCTTCATGACTACGACGTGGGCGACCAAGTCAAAGGCGTCACGCTCGACCAAGCCAAGCTCGTGGTCGATAACATCGCGCCACTTCACGCACGGTATTTTGATGCCTGGCAGGCGGACTTCAGCGATCTCTACACCATCGATAGCGATGACTACATCACCTCATTCCTGCCGGGTTTTATGGGCAGCTGGGAGAACGCCATGGCGAATTTCCCAGAGTGCTTTGACAATGAGATGGGCGAAGCCATGCCAATTTATGTCTCAAGCTTAGCCGAGCAAATGAAACGAATGGGCGCAGGCCACATGACGGTAGTGCATGGCGATGTACGGATGGACAACGCCATGTTTGGACGAGGACTCCCGCACCAGCATCCCGTGATCATGATCGACTGGCAAAACATCATGGTATCCAATCCCCTCCAGGACCTAGCCTGGATGACCACTTCAAGTTTCACACTGTCTACTCGAAGGAATGATGAAGAAGCTCTGCTCGCCTATTACGCAGACACCATGCAGGGCTTAGGCGCTGATTTCTCATTGGATGCGGTTCGCGAGCACTACGATCGCGCAATCCTTTTTATTATGAACTTCCACATGATCATTGCAGGAGCCTTTGTGCCGTCCGACGAACGGGCAAGACAAATGGCAAGTGAAGGCCTTGATCGCGCCGTTAGAGCCGTTACTGACCGCGGGTTAATCAAACTGATTCCTTAAGTCTTCCTCCAGTCAGTGCTAACGTCAGGGAGCGGATCTAACTAGGGAGCACAAGAGGCTTAGAGCCTCAGAGCCAAGAAAATGCGCCTCGACCGGACTGAACAAACAAGTACTTTGACGAGCACTTAGGCAATTGGTCTCGGCAGGTGAGGCTCCTTCGCAAGCCATTGATTCAAATCAGCAGCTACATCCACATCCCAAAGCGGTGGCATCTCACTTAGCAAAATGCCCTGCTTGGATGCCCTCTCGCGAGTCTGTTCCATGACTCGATCCGTTCCCCAATCGATGTCACCGAATAAGTGCGGCACCGAGCCGCTTACACCGACGCCCACGTAGCCCCCATCCTCAGCTGGGATAAAAAGCGCAGATCGGGAGGCTATTTGATTAAGGGCCTGCCGCAACAGGCTAACTGTCCAAACTGGACAGTCCGCACCAATGAGCAATACTCGCTCGGACCTGGTGACTCCCACCTCAAGCGCATTCGCCATTTTGAGGCCTAGATCGCCAGAGACTTGGGGGTGAAGGCCTACTGATGCGTCATTGATCAGTTCCATCAGCGGGTAATCGTCGTCTTCCGCCGGGTGCCACACCTCAATCACAACATCAGACAATTGCCGGGTAGTCGCGAGCGTTCGAGCAAGTAATACCCGGTACCAATGAAGTGCCGCACTCTCCCCCACTTCACTCGCCAGGCGACGTTTGGTTCGCCCGAGCACCGGTGCTCTGGCAAAGATTTGAATCAGATTAGCGCCCTCTGACATGCGCGTAGTAGTCTGCTAAGCGATCCGGACCAACCCCTGCCCAGTAAGCCAACCGTAAGCACCACATTTGAAGGACGGTCCGAAACCAACCACCTTGGTCCCACCGCCTACCGTCGGTTGCAAGGGGTGTGCGAACTACTGTGCTTTTAGCGACACCACGGAGCGCCTTTGATAATGCAACGTCTTCCATAAGCCGGATGTCAGGGAATCCTCCGACTGTGTCAAACAACGCCTTTCTGATAAAGAGCCCTTGGTCGCCAGTGGCTACTTTCGTCAGCCCAGCTCTCGAGTTCATCATCGCGGCGGTCAATGAGAGAAGCGGGTGCTTACCTTCGATGCGCACATCGAACCAACCCCAGTCGGGTTCACGCACGAGCGCCTCGAGCAATGCCTCAAACGCCTCTCCCTCGAGACGAGTATCTGCATGCAGAAACAATAGCCACTCGCTACTTGCGTGCCGCGCACCCTCATTCATTTGCTTTGCACGCCCGGCTGGCGCACTTAGCACGTGGTCAGAAAGTGCACTTGAGATTTCAAAAGAGTCATCTGTACTGCCGCCATCAACCACAATCAGCTCAACGTCCCGGCAACGAACAAACTGCAGATCCTCTAGCCTTGCGGGCAGGATGCGTGCCTCGTTCAGCACAGGGATGACAATCGTGAGCAAGGGGTTCAAGGANCGGGCTGCTCTGCTAGAGAGCTGTCGTTCAGCGACCAATCGTAATCTGACCACTCAATCTTGATCGACCCCTCATTCAGTGCACGAACCGCGTCATCATCTAGCCCTAGCGAAGCCGCATACCGCGAAAGATAGGCAAGCTCCCCTTTAAGCCCTGGCACCCCAAAGTCCTCGCCGTACCAGTCAAAAATGGGCGACAACGTGAGGCGATTAATAGATCGGTTTAAGCCGTTTTTGGTGCGATCGCTCAAAAAAATGCTGGCTTGCTCATCGAGCGCCGCATCAATGGTTGACCCATCAAACGCGCTAGGCCTGAGCGGCGGACAGCCCCTCGACGCGCAGTTCACCGCAAAATGCACTCGGGGATCAAAGAGCGCGGGATCGCCCCGAAGCATGCCATGCTCAATATCATCGAGGCTCATTCGCTCACCGAAAAGTTCCACAAATCGATCTTTGAAGGGGTGGTTAAAGATCCGGCCAAAGTCCCAAACGGAATCAATCTTTGGATAGCGCTGCAGGATCTTCTGGATCATCGCGGCGTTGTAAACGTTAATGAGAAAGGCTTGCTGGTGCAGGACATTCCACTCGCTGAAAGCGGATTCACTCACTTGAGCGCAGGCTGCCAGCCACTGGTTCAATTCGTCGGAGTCCTGCTCCGCCGCAGCATAGTCGACTCGACTGACTGCGCCTTCCTCCACCGTTGCCACCCACCGTTCGAGCAGCATTGACCAGGTGCTAGCGAGATGACTTGCCTCATCTGACGCGAAGAGAAGGGGGTGCCAGCACGACAATAACAGCACAACCAAGCACTGTTGGAGGCGAATTGTCGTAGCGGTCAAGCGCAAAAGTGAGATTCCACGATTTTACCCGCCCAGCTTACCTGACCCTATCTGCCTAGGCGAGAAACGAGCCTCTGATTAAAGCCATTCAATGACGCTTAGCCATAGAGAGACAGCTGAAAAACTGATCCTTGGTCCTAACTTTTTGGTTTCACCGGCTGAGGTGATGCGCTACTGGTGAGCATGCGCTCTTGAAGGCATTGGTGTTCAAGCAGACGACGGGTTAGCCGAAGCAACTTGTTATAACGAGCTTCTGGCAATCGAAGCCGAGTACTCGACGCGTCCTCTACTGAATCCGTGGGCCGACTCAATGAACTCCTTTTGACGTCTTTCCGCTCCATTAGGCTGGTCCATTTTGCTGCAAGATTGGCCAGAGCCATAGATCGCGGGGGATCGGTTGTGCCTTAATTAAACCATCGCTACATCATAGTGCGCCCAAATGGTCGTACCGAGACGCAAGCGGGCTCATCTACTATGATCAAAGCCACAGTCTGAACCGAGAGTCATAGACCACCTTTAGGTGCAGACCTGCTCGCGGCTCAGAGCAACGAAACTGTCTAGAAAGACCACTCTTTTACTGGTAGAGCCCTATGAACCTGACTCGCCGACGCCTGATTATCCAAAGCGCCGTAGCACTAACAACCAGCCTCACACTTAACACGCCGCTTCGACTAATCGCTAACCCACCGGCAGCTTCGCCTACCAAACTACTTTTCGATACCGACATTGGCAGCGATATCGACGATGCCGTCGCGCTGGCTTATCTTTTGATACAACCGTCCATTGATTTGCTTGGCGTTACCACCGTGACGGGCGAGGCACGCAAACGCGCTGCACTCGCAAGCCGACTCATCACGATAGCTGGGCAGGCTGTGCCCATCTTTCCAGGGTTTGAGGCACCAAGAGAAATCGCTACTCGCCAGCCCATTGCCCAGCAAGCAGTAAAACTCTCCTCAGCGCAGCTAATTGGTACCGATCGACCACACAACCCAGAGGCCGCCATCGATTTCATGGCAAATACCATTCGAGCTAATCCTTTTGAGGTCACGTTGTTAGCCGTGGGACCCTTTACCAATGTGGCAAGGCTCTTCGAGAAGTACCCAGACATATCTCGACTGCTCAAAGCTCTAGTCATTATGGGTGGCAAATATTCTGACTATCCGACCCCGTGGGGACCGAGTGAATGGAATGGCATTATTGACCCCGCCGCCACTGCACTGATGTTCGCCCAAGCCGAGTGCCCTATCCGGGCGTTTGGATTAGACATCACTTGGCAGGTCAGCATGGACGCAGAGCAGGTCAGTCGTGCGTTTGCGACCCATCCGCTACTGCGTGAGGTACGGAGATGGAGTGAGGTTTGGTTTGCAGAGCGCGATGCACTGCACTTTCACGATCCGCTCGCTGCTGTATCGCTCATTGATCCCTCGGTCTGCACCTTCAAGCAGGGGCAGGTTGCCGTCGACTTATCTTTAGGCCGCGAGGGGTTTACCGAATTTGTAGCCGCGAATCCGCAGAAAGCGACTGCCGGCGAGCGCCCGCTAGTCGAAGTTGCTGCGAGCGTCAATGCCGATCAGTTTTTCGACCGATACTTTGCTTCGTTTATGCCACGGGCCATCAGCTCGCTCAGCTAACGACTATCGGCTATCGGCTCTGCATAGTGATTTAATCCCCGCAAGCACGTCCAACTTCCCTCAGTGCCTACCAAACCACAACAAAATTCACCATCAAAGAGATCAATCTGCACCCATTGACCGTGACTATCAGGATTAACCCTTCCTTTTGAAAAGGCGTACACTCGGCGCATAGACAGCGAAGTACTCATCGACCAAAAGGAGTCGCTTAACATGGATCATGTCAATGTCATCATCGTCGGTGCCGGACTGTCAGGCGTCGGCGCGGCTGTTCACTTGCGGCAAAAGTGCCCTAGCAAAACCTTCACACTGCTCGAGGGCAGAGACACCCTAGGAGGTACGTGGGATTTATTTCGCTATCCCGGCATTCGCTCAGACTCTGACATGCACACGCTGGGGTACAACTTCAAACCCTGGACCGAAGCCAAAGCCATTGCTGACGGTCCCTCTATCAGAAAGTACGTGAATCAAACCGCAGACGAATTTGCTGTCCGTGAGCACATCCGCTTTGGCCACAAGGTGTTGAATGCTTCCTGGGATAGCGAGGCCGGGCGTTGGGCAGTTACCAGCCAGTTGAAAGACGGCACAGAATCCGTAGTTACTGGCGACTTCTTGTTTATGTGCGGCGGCTACTACAACTACGATGAAGCGCACCGACCCGAGTTCTCCGGCCAAGACGCATTCAAAGGTCAGGTGATTCACCCGCAGTTTTGGCCAGAAGATCTTAATTACTCGGGTAAGAAAGTGGTTGTTATCGGTAGCGGTGCAACCGCGATGACTCTCGTACCAGCGATGGCAGAGAAAGGCGCAACCGTCACGATGGTGCAGCGCTCGCCCACTTACGTGGTCTCACGGCCTGCTGAAGACCGAATTGCCAACACATTGCGCAAATATCTCCCCGATAGCTGGGCGTATGCCATTACTCGACTGAAAAACACAACCATGAGTGGTTACTTCTATAACCAGACTCGCACTCAGCCAGAAAAAGTAAAACGCCAGATTCTAGGCATGGCGCGCGAGGCGATCGGCAATGAAATGGTTGATAAACATTTCACCCCNAGCTACAACCCCTGGGACCAGCGCATGTGTCTCATTCCCAATGGCGATCTGTATCAAGCCATCAACAACGGCTCNGCCAAGGTGATCACNGGCGATATAGAGACCTGGACCGAAAGCGGGCTAACGATGACCGACGGCACTGAGATCGACGCTGACATCATCGTCACAGCCACCGGCTTGAAGCTGATTGTCATGTCGGGCGTTCAATTCGAGGTCGATGGCAAGGCTGTCCACTTCCCAGAGACCTTCACTTACAAGGGCATGATGTATTCCAGCATTCCCAACATGGCGCAGACCTTCGGCTACATCAACGCCTCCTGGACGCTGCGCGCCGATCTCACGGCAGAGTACGTNTGTCGATTGCTNAATCACATGGANGNAGTCGGCGCGAGCGTGGTGACGCCAACGCTNAGNCCAGAAGATCACAACATGCCCGCNAGGGATTGGATCGAAGATTTCACNCCAGGCTACATGCAGCGCATGATGCACCTATTCCCCAAGCAGGGTTACGGGCCTTGGNGTAACACCCAGAANTATCGNCTNGATAAGCGCATGATCCGCAAAGCNCCCATTGAAGATGATGCGCTGGTGTTNTCAAATCCTGAGGCNGCAAANGCGGCTTAGCGATACGAAGANTNNTAGCNCTCGCTTCNNNCNCNAGNGCTTCTCACCANAAAGNNCCGCCNATGCGGGGCTNTTTNGTAGNANGACCAAACCCTAGATTGACGCGCCCNANGGCTTAAGCGATTCTTNNATCATCGTATTTGAGAGGGGTCGACCCATGTCACTGAATCCGCAGACCGCTGAATTCCTCGCCATGCTGGCT
>PBWF01000010.1 GCA_002728935.1 Gammaproteobacteria bacterium
CCGTGCCAGTTCTCCATCATGGTCTGGCTTGAGGAGCCAAGTCCAAGAATAAAACGGCCTCCCGACAATTGATGAAGGACATGGGCGGTTGACGCGAGCACTGCAGGCGTTCTTGAAAACACTGGGATAATCGCCGTGCCGATACGGCATCGTGAGGTATTCATTGCCACCGCAGCAGCCGTTGTTAAAGCATCGACACCGGAGCTGTCAGCGAACCAAAGGTCGTCATACCCTTCGCCCTCGGCCCACTTGGCCATCTCGATCGTGGGTTCCACCCCTCGGGGATCCGGCAGAGTGAGCGCCGTTCTTTGCGGAATTGCCATGGTTTCTCCTCCTCATCTGTTCGGTGGGCCCTGATCAGCCCCCGCTGTCTAGGCAATGTCTAGGCAAGCCTTTCGATTAATCGAGCAATTGTATAAAACTCTTGTCTAAAGGTTTGGTTAAAGCACTCGATGAATGATGCCTGTGCTAAATCGATATTTGAGCCCTGGTCAGCGTCAGCTCCGAGGCGGCCATTCAGCGCTCCTCTTGCCAGGCAGCAGGCCCGGGCGATTGGCACCTACTGCTCCGAGAAGCGCGCCTATATGATCTCGCTGCCCGTCAGTCTCTCTTCTTCCATTAGACCGGGCCGGATTAACTCCGCTTTGTTGCTCTTTTTCCGATCATATCTGCGAGCCGAGGTGTAGGTAGGCTCTGTCAACTCCGGCGCATTCATCGACTTTGATCGCTGGTCATCATCCACAGGTCGATAGGTCGTTGTTCGCTGCTGCGGCGTTCGACCCGCAGCACGAATCAATGCTTCCATCGCCTCTGGCGTGGTCTCCTGACCGTGACTCGCACCAGCCGCCCGAGTAATCGTCTCGTTCATCAGCGTGCCCCCCAAGTCATTGACGCCCGCATTCAGACAAGCTTTCACACCCTCATGACCCAGCTTTGTCCACGATGCTTGAATGTTCTTAATGAGCGGATTTAGCACCAACCTTGAGATCGCATGAATCAGCAAAGCCTCTCTGAAAGTGGGGCCTTTACGCGCTCCGCCCTTCAAATACATCGGTGCTTCCATGTGAATAAAAGGAAGAATCACAAATTCAGTAAAGCCACCCGTTTCCTCTTGTAGATCTCTAATGCGCAGCAAGTGTCGGGCGACATGTTCATACTGCTCAATGTGACCATACATAATCGTGGCAGTCGTATTGAATCCTACCGAATGCGCGGCGCGCATGACTTCAAGCCATTGCTCAGTATTGATCTTATCGGGGCAGAGCGTGGCTCGAACTTCATCATCAAGAATCTCAGCCGCAGTGCCCGGCAGTGTGCCAAGCCCGGCCTCTTTTAGCTCGCCTAGGTATTCCGTCAACGACTTACCCAGGGTTTTGGCACCCTGCCAAACCTCGAGCGGCGAAAATGCATGGATGTGCATCTGAGGAACCACCTGCTTAATGGTATGACAGATATCGAGATAAGTCTGGCCTGTGTACTCGGGATGAATCCCACCTTGCAAACAAACCTCTGTCGCCCCTCGCTCAAAAGCCTCTCGAGTTCGCCGCATAATTTCATCAGGCGATAAATCGTAAGGCCGCCCCCGAAGGTTTTCGCTCATCTTGCCCTTGGAAAATGCGCAAAACTGGCATTTGAAGTAGCAAACGTTGGTGTAATTGATGTTGCGATTAACGCAATAAGTGACTACATCACCGACCAACTCACGGCGCGCTCTGTCCGCTGCTTGATAGATATGCGTCAGCTCATCACCTCGAGCCTTGAAGAGTCGCACGATATCCGATTCGGATAGGCGCTCTCCTTTAGTAGCACGATCCAGAATAGATGAAAGATCGCTTGGTGCTGCGCGGCTTGGGATATTCGAGACTCGATTGATTTCGCCAGAGGGCGGCTCTACCACGGCGCCTGCTGACCAGTTCTCTCTGCGAACGAATCCCTCACCGTCGAGTTCGGACTGAACGAGCGGCTGTATTTCCTTATCGATCCATCGATCGAGATCCTTCAGGTGAGAGGGATAAACGGCAAGGCGTTCGACCAGCACTTTACCCTCACGCGCTGTTTCATCTGCAAGCTCCTGAAGGTGCGGCCAAGGCGCCTCGGGATTAACGAAATCAGGCGTTACGGGAGACACGCCACCCCAATCGTTGATGCCAGACGCTATGATTCGGTGGAAAATACCAGGGCTCAAATTGGGTGGCGCTTGGATATTCATTTCCGAACCGAATATCAGCCGAGCTACCGCAATCGTCCAAAGGAGCTCGTCCAAATCAGGCTCAGGTGCATCAACCATCTTGGTGCCCGGCTTGGCGCGGAAGTTCTGAATGATGAGTTCCTGCAGTTGCCCTTGCTCACCACCTGCTTCGCGGAGCGCGAGCAATGAATCGATACGCTCTTCACGGGTCTCACCAATACCAATCAGAATTCCGGAAGTAAAAGGCACACCTAGCTCGCCAGCCAACCGAATCGTTTCTAGACGCTTCGCCGGCACCTTATCCGGCGACCCATAGTGAGGCATCCCCTTTTCGGTTAATCGATCGGACGCTGATTCGAGCATGATCCCCATCGAAATGGAGACTTTTCGGAGCGCCGCCATCTCCTCACGGGTCATTAATCCAGGATTGAGGTGCGGGAAAAGACCGGTTTCAGTGAACACGAGTTCGGCCATTGCTCTAAGATAGTCGAGCGTCGTCTCGTACCCTAATTCCGCCAACCCGTCTCTCGCAGCCTTGTATCGTGCCTCAGGTTTGTCACCGAGTGTGAATAAAATCTCTTTACAGCCTGCTTTCGCCCCTTCCCTCGCAATATCGAGCACTTGCTCAGGTGTCAGATAGGCGGCTTCTAACTTTCTTGGAACTTGAGCAAACGTGCAGTAATGGCAAACGTCGCGACACAGATGCGTAAGGGGAACAAACACTTTCCTCGAATAGGAAATCGCCGTCGGGTGCGCGATATCGCGAACCTTAGTTGCAATGGGTAGCAACCGATCTAGGTCGCTCATGTGGATCAATTGACGACTATCTTCGTCGGACAATCCCTGTCCTAGAGCAGCATGCTCCAGAATTCGTTCTACGTTATTCACTCTGAATCCTTTTGCCAGGCATCTAATCGCTCACCTAGCCCGTTTTCCATGACGAATGCTTGAGTATGGGACGCTGTTTCGCCAATTGCTAGTTGCTCATTCAACTCGATGAGATCTTGTGGGGTATCAATATCTAGGCCAAGTCCAGGCAATTTTAGCACGTCAGCCTTTAGCCCTGCCTCGCTGGCCAAGCTGAGATGTCGCCGAAAACTATCCGGGCCGAACGAGAACGTGAGGCCACTGGGCGGTGCAACTGCCAATCCATTCGTACCCATTAGGTCGGCTGCCGGGACAATCCGGATCATCGGTGGCTCCATGCGACTGTCCAGCACTGCGTCTAGCTCATGGGTGGTCACCAGCGGCACGTCTCCTGGAAGAAACAGCATGCGTTTGGCTCCCTTCCCCGCTAACACCGAGCCAGCGTGCTGAACAGCACCGATAAGGTCCGCCTCTGCTGGTTCCTCAATGGTCTCCACATCAAACTCAGCCGCGATATCCCGCACGAAGGGATCCCTGCTGATCAAATACAAGACATCGATATGCTGACACAGTTCCGAGGCAGCGAGCACGTCCTTCAACATCGCTTGCGCAAGCGCACCCCGCTCGCTCTCACTTAAGATGGAGGCTAACCGTTGTTTCACATCTCGAAACTGCTTAATTGGGATGACGGCTGCCGTGCTCACTTTCGGGCAATCTCCCGACAAAATGACAACACGTTATCTGCTAGCTGACACCGATCTTCTAGTGAATGCATCATAGTGTTAGTCACCAGCACCTTGAGCCCCAAACGTTCTATGTCGCTCGCACTGTGCTCGTCTTGGATGTCTAACACAAAGCCGTCCAGTACCTGGGGATAATGTTGTACATAGTATTCAGCAACACCGAGCGCTGATTGAGGCAACTGCATTTCTTCCATCATTTTTGCCGCGGGGCCCTTGATCGCGAGTCCAGAGACAATCGGAGACACCGCGATGACTGGCGCTTTATGTTCAATCAGCCTTCCGGCCATCTGGTCAAGATCCAAAATTGGGCGGACGGAAACAAACGGATTTGAGGGGCAAATAATCACACCGCCCAGAGGACTTGGACCATCTAGCAACGCTGCGGCTTTGGGATTCAGTGCCGCTTGGTCGATGCCCTTAAACCGGACATCTTGAATAGGAGGCTCGCAGCGTTCTCTCACGAAATAGTGCTGAAAAGACAGCGATTCACCAGACTGACAAATAATCTCGGTCGCGACCGAGTCATTGGACATCGGAAGCACCTCCGTCTTGATCTCGAGCGCGGCGCACAACTTTGCCGTTACTTCGGTCAGATTTTGCCCTGCGCGCAACCATTCTGACCGCAGGATGTGCGTGGCAAGGTCCCGGTCACCCAGACGAAACCAGTCCTCACCCCCAAGTCTCCCTAACGCATCGAGGCACTGCCAGGTCTCATCCTTCTGGCCCCAACCAACCGTTTGGTTAGAGAGTCCAGATAGCGCGTAGGTAAGTGAATCCAAATCAGGACAGATGCGCAGGCCAAAATGTTCAAAATCATCACCCGTATTGACGAGCACGGTGAGCTCGTCAGCACCCAGTGATCGGCTCAGACCCAGGGCGAGCTTGGCCCCACCAACGCCGCCGGATAGCGCAAGGTATCTTCNGAACTGGGCCGTCATGTCTCTCCTTCTGAGTTTCCTTGCAAAGTCACGCTATCTGAACATATCCATCTGCTTAGGACGAATCAGTGGTTTCACACCCAACGCTTCCGCCTCNGCATTTTGACGGCCTTCATACCCTCGAATNAGCACGAGCGGNACCCGCTCTGTCGTCTGGCCCATCACGATGGACGCCCCTGCGGCTAATTCGTCCGCTGCCGCGACCTGCGTCACTTTAAGTTCTGCGCCATAGATGTCAGATTCTCCAATGTAATCCTCGAGTGCTGTCAAACCCGCAACGCCAATTGCAAGGCCTACCGTACCCATTCTCCAGGCTCGTCCCACAGAATCATTGATGATCACGCCGAGCCGACATCGACAACGATCCTCCAAAGCGGTCTTTAAGGCGTGGGCGCTAGCATCTGGATCTTTCGGAAGCAGCAAACACAACTCTTCCTGGCTAACTCCATCCAACGCAATGTTGGATTGGTCAATCCCTGCATTCGCGTGAACAAATCCTAACTTGTGCTCAACAATNAGCACCCCCGGCCTTGATCGGACCACGTCAACGGATTCGTCTAGAATCAGCTGCACTTTTCTAGCGTCCTTATCCACTTCTTTACCGAGCGCAATCGCTTCCTCGGAAGGAACGATCGTATTCAGATCGACATAGCAATTCTCAGCTTTTGAGACGATCTTCTGAGCNAGGCACAAGATGTCCCCATCTTTGAGTGACAAGCCATTTTGACCGATCGAGTGCTCAATCAACTCAGCCAGGTTGTCCCCAGGCTCGACCATTGGGAAGTTCTGGATCGCTAAAATCTCTAGATTCATACGGTTTTCACNACTGGCTATCAGCTCATCTTTGGTGGCGCAGCCTCAGAGCGTGGAGCGCTCGGTGCGAGCGCTCGCATGTCTCTCATTTAAACAGTTACCAAATCGTCTACTCTTTTACTGGCTCGCCGGTGATCACGAGTCCCGAGCCCTCTATCTTGTGGTGCCGGTTGATCGTGATCAGCACCGACGTCAGCGCTTCGGCCGCGGCAGCATTAGCAATCGGCCCAGCGTGCCATCCTTTCAGGCCAAGCGCCTCGATCAACGTAATGACCGTATCTCGCGCAGCTCGCTTATTCCCTGTCACGAGTACATCACANGCAATCGCATGATCCTCCTGCAGATGCATTGCGCCCACATTTTGAAAGGCNGAGACCACAAATACTTCNTCACCGAGATAGTTCTGCGCCTGCTGNCCNGCNGACCCTGANTCTGGCAATTGAACCGTNCCTACTTTTGGCGGCATTAGNGGAACTGTGACGTCGATGAGTACTTTTCCGGTCAATGCATGTTTNACCGACTCAAGCGTACTGATCTGATGCGCAAATGGGACNGTTAATACGACCANNTCCGCCTGCTCNGCGGCNGTCGCNTTATCAAGNCCGGTCACGTTCAAATCTGAAAACTCANCCAACAAGTCAGCTGCCGCTTGCTGCCCTTTCTCGAGNGTTCGNGACCCGATCAGAATCTCGTATCCTGCCCTAGACCACTGCCGAGCAAGCCCTCCACCTAGATCACCAGTCCCACCCAAGATGGCAATTTTTCTAATCTCATCCGACATATTTTTTCCTTTCTGTAACAAAGCCCGTGCTTCCAGGGACTAACGGTTTGACAAGACGAACTAGCCTCCTGCGGTTTCGCCTCGATTCAGTCAAGTGCATTCATTGCCCGGTCAACTCGACAGACGTGGTTCCTCTTCCATGCTGATCCGTTCTTTCCCGAGCCTGCTGTTTTACGGTGAACGCGTGGCTGCAGCCTCAAGACCTCGCAGAATACACGAATAGCCAGTCAATTGGATCGCTCTCATCGTTATGACATTAGTTCGATTGGCAATAGAAGGAGCCCCGCCAGACCGGCCGATGAGCAATGGACTAAGGCTAGAGTAGCGGGCCAGAGGGGTATTGTTTCAGTTAGGTGTTAGTAAGGCTTGTGGTCGCTTTGATCATCGCGTTTAAGCCCAGGCGCTGCCTGCATCCATCTGGGCATGCACTAGCGTGATACATTGGGAGGCGAATAGCATCTGGTTACCTAGCGATACGGGTTTCAATCCCATTCGAAGTAAACCCTTGCGGGTATTCTTCGGCAATTGAAGCTGATCTGTCATTACGACGACTGCGTCTGTTAACGGCATCTCATCTCTGAGTTCACCACCTTTTGGATCAAGCAAAAATGCCGGCGCACGAGCGACAAGCGCTTTCACCCATCGTTCGAAACTGATTGCTCGAACGAACAAACCGTCGTCAACCTCTACCGACCCCTCTTTGGTTAACCCTGCTCCCGCTGACAATAGCCTAGAGCAAACTTCAAGCAGTGAGGACTCGGTTAGCCCATCTAAATCTCCGAGCTTTGCTCCGTCAAAGGTCAATACGCGGCTGTAGTCGTCGGACAGTTCGAATACCAGATGCAGACGCGTGTCTGCACGATGACCATTGGCGACAAAGAGCGCATTAACAATCATCGGCGGAATAAATTCGACATGCGCCTCTTGGCCGAGGGAGGCCATAAACCTTTCAGCGCTAACCGGCGTTCTTCTGCATTTGACGACTAGATCAAGCACAACATCGCTTCACTTCAATGAATCATAAAGTGTACTCATGATCACATCTCGATAACATCAGAGGACTGCCTTGACGCTCAAAGAGCGCAAAGGTCAAGGCGCGGTGAAGCCCTGCCAGATATCCGCTGCCGCTCGTTTGGAGCGAAGAGAATCAAACACCAATACCGATTGAGGCCTGTCGCTAAGTGATATTCTCATCTGGCCGGACTTTAATGCGGATCACCTAACGGGATATCTGCTCGTATTGCATCTTACTCTATAGCGTTTTGCTTTTATCGCCTCTTGTCTGTCTTGACCCCTGCCCCCCATCAATGACTATGATCAATCTCTGACGAATTGGCTCTCTCGTGATCGATCAACCTCCGAAATACCAGCTCACCTGGTACAACTTGAGCAACGCCCTATGGATGGGCAGTTTCAGTATCCAGCAATTGCTGGTGACCTGGATTCTCGTTGGCGTTTTAAAGGAGCCTCCAGAGGTCGTGGGCCTCGCGCAACTCTTGATTGGTATTCCGGGACTTGCCTTCATGCTCTGGGGCGGCGTAATGGGCGACCGAGTGGGTAGTCGCAGAATTCTTATCCAATCCCACCTATTGAGCGTCATTCCACCCCTGGTGCTCGCCTTAGGGGTCTATGTGGACCTCCTCGGTTTTTGGCTCCTCATTATCACAGCGCTGGCAACGAACCTCCTGAACAGCATTTCGAATCCTGCGCGCAACACGATCTTGAACCAGATTGCGGGTCAGAAACTTCAGATAGCTATCAGTGTGTCCACCGGCATAGGGTCCATAGCCACAATGGTGGGAACGCGGTTGGCAGGGGAAATCGACAGACTCGGACTCATCAATATCCTCATCGTTCAAAGCTTGTTCTTTGCCTTGGGCGCCATCTGCTTACTCAGACTACGCGCTGCAGTCCCTAACGCACCGGAACCTGCAGCGTCATCGGGCAGTCATCAGTCAATTGCCAAGGATTCGATGATTCGCACGATTAGCGATGGACTGGTTTATACCTGGCGATTCAAGCTCGCTAGAGACGTCATCGGCATGAATTTCGTCTCTAGCTTCTTCAATGCGGGTGGCTGGTTTGTAGCGATTCCGTTCATTGTTAGCCGAATCTATGAAGGTGACGCGCTACTACTCGCGAATATTACCGTCGTCTTTTACTTTGGTTCACTCGTCGCTAACTTTGGACTGGTCCGATTCATGCCGATCAAGTTCTCAGGCCGACTCTATCTCATCATGCAGCTCACTCGACTAGGAGTCCTCGGACTGATATGGATCGAGCCGCCCATTTTCTGGTTTTGGATAGCTGCAGCCTATTGGGGTTTCAACATGGGTGTCACAACCACCATGTCTCGAGTGATCATCCAAGAAATTGCCGAACCCCAGTACCGATCACGACTAATGTCTGTCTTTACCCTCGCACTCATGAGTTCAGTCCCCATCGGGTCAATGGTACTCGGATTTGTGATCGGCCAATTTGGAGAGCTAAATGCTCTGATTCCAGGCATGGTGGTTTCCGTGCTAATTTTTACTTTTGGCTTTTACCGCTCACCTCTTTGGCAGTACGAGAGCCCTCAGCTATAAAGAGCCTTGAGCCACAACATCCGGCATCGCTCGGACATCAGCAATCCTTGTGTTCGACCTGATTCAAGAGCCGACGGCAAAAAACCGCTTCGCTGCTCAAAACGGATGACTCTATAACCAGCTATGTTCATGCTGAAGTAATGAATTTCCTCAATTTTTAAGTCCACAAATTAACCATCAATTCTCTTTATCCGACATTCACATTTGTCCACAGAAACTGTGGATAACTCTGGTGATAAATCATCAGAACACCAAGAAATCAGTATNTACACGACAGAAACAACACTGGTCAAAATTTGACCANTTACAAATAAATANATATTAATCAANANGTTANANNGANTNTNTTGCAACTCACATCGACGTCNAAAGGTAACTGCGAAACTAGGGGTCAGATGTGCATAAGTACCTGAAAAAGAAGTAAAGATTAAAAAAATTCTGTTCAAAATAATCTAGACAAGACCCCTCAATAATCAAGAACTGACCCGTTCAGCTTAAGAAAAAACCCAATCAATCAAGCAATTAGCTATACCGATTGTAGGCCCAACCCTTATTTGGTCTTGGCGACTCTAAACAAATGGTTAGATTCATTCATGACCTGACCTAGAAAAGTGACGATTAGATATTGAGAAGCCCATCGTCCTCAAATGCCACGCCAAAACTCGAGGCCGCANAAAAGCTGCTTCATCGATGTGGTTAGCGTCTGATTTTGAGCCCCTAGCCGAATCCACCGGCGGTATTGCGCGGGGGCTTCTTCACCTAGGCGTTGCGCTTAATATCACGAAAAGGGCCCGTATCGGAGCGGATATCTTTCGGCATGCCAAGCACACGTTCTGCAATGATGTTTTTCTGAATCTCATCGGTTCCGCCAGCAATGGAAATAGCGGGCACCGAGACCAGCGTTTCTGCAATCATCCCGTACTCCGCCGAATCGGGGCCTGCCAGCATCGCGTCAGCACCAGAGATCAACGTGTGTACATGGGCTGCTTGCCTAGCAATCACACTTGCAGCGAGCTTCCCGATTGAACCCGCAGGAATCACCTGNTGACTGCCCGCTCGTTGCTCGTCAGCCGCGCGAACGCGCGAGAATTCATTGGCTTTGACCAGAGAATGGAGGCGTGCAATTTCTTGACGGATGACAGGATCGTTAATAGCGCCAGTCTCGTTGGCCCGCTTTAAGACAAGATCAGGTCGCCCCTCTCGTTGTGGGTACCAAGTGTAAGGCTCATTCGCGATCAAGATCTCTTGCTCGTACTCCTTATAAACCAGCCCTTCGCCACCGGTCTTCCCCGTTTGACCATGCCTTCGTCTNAATCCTTGTCGCTCATAAGACAGGGTCGTTGCCGCTACAGCCCAACCGTTGCCCTCACCACCGATGAGATCATGCGCGGGCACATGCGCATCCGTCATAAACACTTCATTAAATGAAGCATGCCCATTCATTTGCTTGAGCGGCCTGACCTCCACTCCGGGCTGGCGCATGTCGATCAAGAAATAACTAATCCCTTGATGCTTGGGAACGTCAAAGTTGGTTCGTGCCAGCAAAATTCCGAAATCGGCATGATGCGCGCTGGTATTCCAGACCTTCTGCCCGTTAATGCGCCACCCATCACCATCACGCTCGGCTTTGGTTGATAGTCCAGCCAAATCTGAGCCGCTTCCGGGCTCACTGAACAATTGGCACCAAGCGTGTTCACCGGTCAGGATAGGGCGCAAGTAGCGTCTCTTTTGATCGTCGCTCCCATGAGCCAGTATGGTCTCTGCAGCCAATCCTCGCGGACCAATCGAAGCCGCCGGAACGACACCTCGTTCACGAAACACCTCACCAACCACTGATGCTTGTTCTTGATTGAATCCTCTGCCGAACCAATCGGCAGGCCATAGCGGGGCGGCCCATCCCGCATCAAGCAAGCGAGTCCGCCACTCGATCAAGGACAGCTCAGGGTCAAACTCTGCATCGATGAACTTGGACACCGCTCTCCTAATCTCTGCTGAATTCATGAAGCCTCCCTTAAGTGATCAAGCATTCTGTCTCGGTGATAAGACGGCGTTCCCATAAATACTTCTGAACTCTTTGCGCGCTTGAACCATAGATGCGTATTGTCTTCCCAGGTAAACCCGATTCCGCCACGGAGTTGGATGGCAGCGCGAGCCACGTTCATATAACTCTCAGAGCCCATTGCTTTGGCCATGCTGGCCAGTTCGGACGCCGGCTCTCCTCGGTCTAAACAAGCGGCCGCCTCGTAGACCACTGACTTGGCAAGTTCGAGCTCAAGCAGAAGATCAGCACATCGATGTTTTAGCGCTTGGAAAGAGCCTATCGGTCGCCCGAACTGATACCGCGACTTGGTATAGGCAACAGTGCTATCAAAAAGGGCTTGCGCACCCCCGATCTGCTCGTGAGCAAGCGCAACGCAAAGATGGTCGAAAAATTTTGTCATTTGGGCAGGCTGAGCAATACCCAATTGCTCTGCGGGCACGTTGCTCAGTTCAAGCGTGCTCAGTCTTCGCGTCGCGTCTAATNCTGATCGCGATGCCATGGCGAGAACGTCGGGCTTAGTGAGTAATCGGTACAACCCAATTCCACCAGGCCCATCCGCCAATGCAAAAACAACATCGGCATCTGCTNCTCCAACCAATACCGGGACGCGCCCNCGGAGTCGGTGCATTTCGTCACTCTTAAGAAGGGTCCCTATCCGGGTCTCTTTATCAAGAGAGTCAAGCGCGAGCAAACCAATCGTCTCCCCTGAAGCAAAAGCAGGTAAATGGCGTGCCTTCGCATCCTCACTGCCAAAAAATAGCACGGCGCAGCTGGCCATGACCGACGAGCCAAAGTAAGGACCGGTATAGAGGGTTCTGCCCATCTCCTCACAGACAATGCCCAATTCGCGGGCACCAAATCCTGCGCCGCCGAACTCCTCTGGCAGATGGACTCCCATCAACCCGAGTTCTGTTGACGCTCGTTGCCAGACATCCCTGGCAAAGGGTGCCTCAGACTCGACGAATGCCCTGACCGCGCTGGGTGGAGACACCTCGTCAAAAAAACGGCCAACCGCCTCTTTAAATTGCAGTTGCTCGGCACTCAGCATCGCGCTCATGCTCGCTCCTAAATCCTCACTTCAACCCAACGCACGTTATTTCTGACCCCTGGTGTTCGTAATTACGATGCGAGATCCCCGGGGTCTGCTCATGCGGGAACGATTGACCCATGTTTAGCCTACAGTAATCGTTCGGACACGCTCCCCCGCGTTAAAAAATGCCGAGAATCTCCTCGAAAGCGACCATCTGTCCTCCGTTGGCAGAGGAAGGAACGACAATCGGAGTCTTAATGCCTGAGTCAAACCATGCTTCGATGCCATCGCGGACTTCTGTTGCGCTGCCAAACAGTGTGGTATCTGAAAGCCACCGGTCGGTGAGAAAGTGTTGGATACCGTCACGATCTCCCCGCTCTAATGCCGCCTCTACTCCGTCCATTTCCTCAACGAAACCCGCCTCTTTCCAGTAGTTCCTGTAGTTGGGCAACATGGCATAAGGAGTGAGCGTTTTCCGGTTAACCGCCATTGCTGCTGCTCGGTCTTCATTCACGCAGGTTGGGATCATGTTCCCTACAAAAAAATCTTGGCTCGCTTTGGTTTCATCAGACAGTACGCTCAGCGAAGCTTCCATGTGACTCCTCGCCCCATTGGCAAAAACCATCCCTTGGCCTATTTCCTCAGCCAACCGAATCATCTTCCGCCTCAACGTCGCGAGTACCAGCGGTGGAAGCTCTCCCACCCTAGGGGCCTCATGAAGTCGCTCCACAAATTGCCGCATGTCCGAGAGTGGTTTGCCCGCGGCGATCCCTCTCGCTTTCAGTGCCGGAGCATGACTGACGCCAATGCCGAACTTGAACCGTCCGCCAGAAATTTCATGGATGAACGCTGCCGTGCTCGCGAAATCGACTTCTTGGCGGAAGTAAATGGGCATGATGCTGGTGCCAAACGATATCGTGTGGGTCACATGGGCCAGCGCCTGACAAAACGCGAGCGAGTCACCCATACTGGGCGCATAAATGCCCGAAAACCCCCTTTTTTCGATCTCGACAGCAAGATCCAGCGTGGTGTTTCTTCTCCCTGGCATTGCCGCCAAGCTTAACGCGGGTAGTCTTTCCATCACTGCTCCTTGTCTCACTCGTTAGTTATCAGTGGCAGCTTCCGCCCTCAAGCGGGCAGCCCTCTCACTCGCAAAAAAATCGTATTCAATTCAAAGCGCGTCGCACCGAACGGATATCGAAAAACCGTAACACCAACGAAAATCACTGAAAGACGCTCTCGCCTTGACTATAATCTTGGCCTCTAGGAGATACAAACATGGCAAGACGCAAAAAGGGGTTAGCTGCCCAAAAAGGCCTTGTAGCGCTGGTCGTGCTCGTTTCGGTCGGCGTGCTAGGTTACTTCACTTTCATGGTCGTCGATGAGCAATCGAATGCTAAGTTTGAGGAAGGCACGCACTTTGAGACCTTAGCCACACCCAGGCGAGTACGCGGCGATGCGATAGAGGTAATGGAGTTTTTTTCTTATGGCTGTATTCATTGCTTTCGTCTCGAGGACCAGCTTGAGGATTGGCAGGCCTCCATTGATGAAGGGGTCAAGTTCGTTAAACGTCCCCTCATTGGCTCGGACGCATGGCGCATTCTTGGCCAGCACTTTCATACGCTTGAATCGCTTGAGGCAAGTCCTGAGTTGCACCGGATCACTTTCAGCGCAATTCACAACGGGTTACGCCGATTCGAGTCAGGCGAGGAATTAGCCGAGTTTATCGAAGACAACAGCAACATCGATGCGCAAACTTATCTTTCTCATTGGAACTCTCCCAGAGTGGTATCAGAGCTCGCGCTGTCCGACCGACTGAGCCGCCAATCGCAGGTATCCTCGGTACCCACCATTGTCGTTGATGGAAAGTACCGAGTCAGTGTCAACCGTCTAGTCGGACCAACCCGACTATTTGACGTAACCGATTACCTGGTGAGCGAGACACGCAGGGCCGAGAGTAACGCTGGCTCGTAGTGCTATCTCGCTTAGGCAATGACCTGGGACTGAACTTCCTCACTCAACGCCTTCGAGCGCTGCTGCTCCCTCGCAAAACGGGCTTTTTTAAGTGGCTAGGAAGGCTAGCCACTATGCTAAGTGCTGGAGAGAAGCAAAAGCATTTTACCGATTTGGGCGTGGCTCAGAATGAATGCGCGCACTCAATGCGGTAATGGACTAGGAGCCAAATCGGTAGCGCAGTTTAACCACAAATGCGTCGGTTAATGGCGAGCGGTAACTGTTTTGAAACAAATCACCAAAGTCCTGATCCAACAGCAGGGCTGCTTGATTGGATTGCCTGGTATAAACCACGAACAAATCTGATAGCGGCGCCAGTTCCCATCGGTACCGCGCCTGAAAACTGACTTGCGACACGGAAAAATCGATCACGCTTGCGTCACTCGACGCATCGCGAGCAAGATCACCTACGGTATCAGGGATACGATAAGCCTCTTGTCCCCGCGCTTTCACACCGACCCATTGAAGAACAAACTTCAACTGCTGTTTCGCTGAAATGAAATAATCGAGGCTCACACCCGGCAACACTTGCTCTGCTTCATAGGTTCCCATCACGTCGCCCCCCCTGTGCAGGAGCCAGCCATCGCGGTCCAAATAGCTGAGCATTAGGTCAACAGCCAAACGGTCATCGGGCCTCCAGGTGGCATACACAGAATGACTGCCTGAATGCCCACCCAACTCTTCACCCATATAACCCAGCCGACCACCAAAGCTAAAATTCTTGCTGCGATTCGATGCCCATTCGATGCTGGACATGACCCGGGGATCAACTCGGAAAGCACCATTACCAAAGCTGTTAAGGTCATCATACGATCCGGCAAGAAAATCGAGCCTAACCACTAACTGTGTAAGATTGTTAAAGACTGTTCGATTTGACAGGAATGCCCCGCCCTGAGTGAAAAGCCCGTCACTGTTTTTTTGTACAAATCCCCTCAAGTCGAACTGGTTGTTTCTAGCCCACGAAAGGTTAGAAACCGTACGGGTGTGCGCTGACCTCACCCTAAAGTTATCGTTCCGCTGGATGTAGCCGAAGTCGCTCACATCAACTTGGTCATCAAAGTACTCGATCCCCAGGCGTTGGGCGACGCCTCGCCTGAAGACGTACTCAAAGTCGATAAAGCCACCATAGCCGCGCTCGAGGCCATCTTTGTCCGAGGTGAACGCTTGCGCATCCATCTTAAATTTGCCGTTCTCCGACATGTAGTGTCCATCAAGACCAAAGGTCATCGCATCAAACTGTTCATTCAGCACACCCGTTGCTAACAAACCTGCCGCTCGATACGCACCGCCTGGCTCGTCCTCCAGTAGCAGGCGAGCAGCTCCATATCGGCTCCCATTACCAGTCACAATCCGATCGCCAAGTGGACCTGAAACCAAGAATTCAGGGTCATCCTCAACTGCAGCTAATACTCCGTACCGCAACTGACCGTTCTGTCCTGTCACTTTTACAGCGCCAAGCAAGTCCGTTGGCTGAATCTCATCTTTCGCGCGAATCGATTCGCCCTCAGCTAATTCTGGCAACACGGGCTTACCGCCAATGCGGCGCGTATTGACCAACGTGTAAGGAGCTCCTCGATTACCCACTCCCTGGCCACGGGTATCTGCTCGAGGCGACGCAGTAAAAACCTCTTGCCCTTCGAGGAAGAACAGTCTTTTCTCAGGGAAAAACGTTTCCGTTGCAGAAAGATTAATCACCACATCATCGGACTCGGCGATTCCAAAGTCCGGGTTAATGGTGGCCGTAAGTTGCAGGTTAGTCGTGGGGCGCCAGAAAAAATCAGCGCCAGCCCGGTACTCTACATCGTTATCAATCCCGTCGGAGGTAATGCCGATGGAGGGGAATACTGAATACTGCTGTTTTGGGTCGACGTTGCGTACAGTAATTGATTGGAGTGCTGAAATAAATTTTGGGACGGTCGAAGGCAGTGCGGGCCACCCCCAACGCTCATCGAGATAGGCCACGAAGCGAGACATATAGAGCCCAATCCGCCGCTCGCCCTCCACTTTCGGCATTGAGACAATCCCCCAGGGAATAAACATCTCGGCGCTCCAACCCTCCTCAAGTGCGGTTGTTGCTCCGCGCCAGGCGCCATCCCAATCGTTCGAAAATTGACGCTCCGGTAAAAGGGTGCCATCCATCTGAGTATCACCAAGATTGATACCGAACCAATATCCATATCGCCCTTCACCCGAGGTATCTAACGTTAAATTGATATTGTCCCGTTTGATTTCTCGGTTATCCCGACTTGATAACCGAGAAATCAATGTCTCCTTCGGCTGACGCATTAGGATGCCGAGATAAAGACCTTCTTCATTATAAAAAAGCCGAACCCGAGTTTCGTGACTGGGCTTTACCAACGTATCGGGGTCTGTAACTGAGAACTCATCGTACTCGGGCAGATTTTGCCACACCGCATCATTCAGTCTGCCGTCTATAACGACTGGCGAATCAACTTCACTCACTGAAATCACGTCATCCGGACTGATATCGACCAGCAGTGCCAAAACAGATGGAGTAAACGCGAGCAGTGTGAGGCAAAAAATGTTGCGAATCATGCGTTCTCCAGTCTTGGGAATAGCGCAATCACATTGAACAACACCGTGGAAACAGCCCTGAGCTTGACTTCGCTAAGCGCCTTGGGAATCCCTTCAAGACCCGCTCTGAACATGCCTACCGCAAAGGTTGCTGGCAGACTATCACTGCGAATAGCTGAATGCCATAACTCGAACAAGCTCGAGGAAAAGGAGGCCTCATTCCTTTCTACGGCCAAGCTTTATTCTGGCGCCGGCCCCGGGAATTGCTCCCGCAAAACGCGTTTTAAGACCTTGCCGTTGGCATTTCTTGGAATAACGTCAATGAAAGTCGCTCCTTTTGGCAATTTAAATCTGGCCAGCTTGCCATCACAATGCTGAAGAACGCCTTCCTCTGTCAGCGACGGCTCTTTGCTCACCACAATCGCGAAGGGTGATTCACCCCATTTGTCACTGGGTTGACCGATCACCGCAGCCTCAACCACTTCTGGATGCGACATCAGCACGTTTTCTATTTCCGCAGGGTAAACATTCTCACCCCCAGAGATGATCATGTCTTTGATGCGATCCTGAATGAAGACGAAACCATCCTCGTCTACTGTTGCAACATCACCCGTTCGCAACCATCGGTCTTGCGTAATCGTCTCTGCTGTCGCCTCAGGTCGATGCCAATACTCAAGCATAATATGCCCGCCGCGAACCCAAACCTCTCCTTGCTCTCCCGGCTCCACATCATCGCCCGTGTCATCAACCACTCGAACTTCCGTGTGGAAAAACGCTTTACCGGTGGAGCCTACTTTCTTCAGGGCGTTATCGGCACCGATTACGCACGCAGGACCACACGACTCCGTGAGGCCATAAATTTGATGGATTTCTATTTCCATACCCGCATATTGCTCAATCAAACTCACCGGAACCGGCGCAGCACCAGACTGTATCCATCGCAGTTGATCCGCATGGATTTGCTCCGCCGGCACTTGAATCATGAAATTGAGCATTGCTGGAACCAGTAACGTCGTCGTAACGGCTTCCTCTTCGATCAAACTCCATGCCCGCAAGGGATCAAACTCGCGCATTACGATACTAGTGACTCCTCGATAAACGTTGAGCGCTACAGGCGTTAACGCGCCAACATGGAAAAGCGGCAAGGCCACCAAATATCGGTCGCCGTCTCGTAAATCACAGCTCGCTTCAAACGTTAAGATCGCCCAGAAGACGGTGGCGTGACTATGCACAACCCCTTTAGGCAACCCAGTTGTGCCAGACGTATACATAATGAACAGCAAATCGTCCCCAATGGCACCAAGGGTGGGCTCAGAGACAGATGCCGAATCGCGAACCGCATCATAATGTTGAGCAAAAGGCAATACGCTAGCGGCATCTCCTGCCTCTATCCAACGGACCACATCTGTTTTGTCTCCTCGGGAGTGCAAATCACTGACAACACTGTGGAATTCGCTGCCGTAGATCATTGTCTCAGCGCCGCTATCTTTAATAATGAATTCAAGCTCGTCAGCAACCAATCGCCAATTGAGCGGCACCACCACACCACCGATCTTGGCTACTGCTAAAAATGACTCAAGAAATTCGACGCTATTCATCAAACACAGTCCAACCCGGTCTCCAGGGTTAACACCCGCGCTTGATAATGCATTCGCCAATTGATTGACTCGTTCATTTAGCTGCGAGAAAGAGAGCCTCAGTCCCATCTGAGGATCAACGTATGCCTCCCGATCGGGAGTAACAGCGGCTCGACGAGCTAAAAAGTCTCCAACATTCACGTTCATACCTAATTCCCTCAATGGCTTACCTTTAATCGCGCTTCTTTCTTGTCAAAACTTGTTTTTAACCCTCAATGGCTGGCCTATCTTCTAGGAACCGGCTGTATATCAGGCCTATAACGCTGAGTTTTACCCAGCCTCGAAAAGTTATCTGTCCTGAGCTTCGGCTGCTTCCCCGGTGAGTTAGCCGGCCAACCAGTTCCTGGATATATATCTAAATACCCGAGTGCGCTCGCGACCTAATCTATTCGTGGTGTAGCAACGAGGCGGTGTTTTTGCCAGACGAAATGATCGATTGCTCAATCGCCGACATGACTTGCGCCGCTTTACCTCCTCTTAACTCTAGCTCGCAAACGATGGCTCGATACTTCGAGAAACCAACTCTTTCATAATCTCACTGGTGCCACCATAAATGCGTTGAATCCTGGCATCAACATAGGCTCTAGAAATCGGGTACTCACTCATATAGCCGTAGCCCCCGAACAGTTGAAGACACTGATCGACGACCCTCCCTTGCATTTCACTAGATGAGAGCTTCAGCATCGATGCCTCAGCACTAGTCAGCTCGCCCTCGATAAATTTCCGAGTATATTTCTCTGCCAAAGCACGATTCAATTCTATCTCGGTTTTCATCTCTGCTAATTTGTACCGAGTGTTTTGAAACGAAGCGATGGTTGATCCAAACGCTCTACGCTCGTGAACATAGTCCACAGCCAAATCAAACGCTCCTTGAGCCGCGCCTACGCAGCCTATCCCTAAAATTAGACGCTCTCGCGGCAGCTCATTCATCATGTTGTAAAAGCCTTTACCCTCGCCACCTAGAATGTCCGCCCCAGACACCCTCAGGTCTTCGAAAAACAGCTCAGAGGTATCTCCGCTGTGGAGCCCCATCTTTTCTAGGTTTCGACCCCGATTAAACCCTGGCTTCGACGTATCCACTGCGAATAAGGTAATGCCCTTGGCGCCTTTGTTTGGATCAGTTTTTGTAGCGAGCACCAGCACATCGCAATGTTGCCCGTTGGTGATAAAAGTCTTTTGACCATTGATGCAGTAATCGTCACCATCTTTGATGGCAGCGGTGCGGATCCCTTGGAGATCACTGCCAGCACCTGGCTCACTCATACCTATGGCTCCAACAGCCTCGCCCGATACCATCTTTGGCAACCACGTTTGGCGTTGCTCTTCAGAACCAAGGTTCAAGATGTAGGGCGCAACAATGTCGGAGTGCACTGACAGCCCACTAGCAAGTGCGCCAAAGCCCGCACGTGACACTTCATCGACTATGGAAGCGCTTAGCTCGAAAGAGACTCCATACCCACCATACACTTCCGGCATATCAACACAAAGGAACCCTTCCTCACCTAGACGATTCCAGAGTGAGCGAGGCCAAATTCCGGATGACTCCCAATCTTCGTAATGAGGCGCGACTTCCTCATTCAAAAATCGACGCAGATTATCTAAGAACAACTCACGCTGCTGCATGTCTAATTGATTTCCAAAGCTAGCTTCCAAGGGGACTGACCTTTTCGTGTGTTTTAAGGGGACCACAGTATAATTTCTCACTGTTGGAGGGTATAGGAGTCAGCTATTCAAAAAATGCTGTTTTTAAAAATTTGCAAGCAGTTTCGTCGACAAACCCTTAACAACGGCTTTTTTTAAAACACTTTTAGCCGGGATTTCCCTTCGCATGTCGCGATTCAGCTGTGCTCCAAGAACTTTCCGACCATGCGAACGTGCGCCTTCTTAGACCCGCGGAACCAATAACAGACCTTGAAATCACTTAGTGTGTTTTTATATTGGACGAGGTACAGATGACCTAATGCCAGCAAGACCCAGGGTTTATCTTCGTCGTAACCTGAGTAACTCGATCCACGCTCAGATTTTTTTTAAAACAGAAAAAGATCATCGTGCTATCTCCTAGAATCATTCGCGGATGGCTCGACTTGAGCGCCAAAATCACGATTCTGTTGTTATTCACGAATGAATCTGGCGTAATCGAAGTCGATGAATGGGGAATAAAAAATGAGCGAATTCAAGGACAAAGTCGTTGTGGTTACAGGCGCCGGCGGAGGGCTTGGACGCTCTCATGCGTTAGAGTTCGCAAAGCGTGGAGCTAAAGTAGTTGTCAATGACCTTGGCGGCTCAGCTGATGGGGTCGGTGCTAGCGATATGGCGGATCAAGTCGTTCAAGAAATCCGAGATCAAGGCGGTATTGCCATCGCTAACAAAGCCTCAGTTTCCGACAGGGCAGGAGCAAAAAGTATCATCGATGACGCCATTGCGGAATTCGGAACCATTGACATTCTTGTGAACAATGCTGGCATTTTGAGGGATAAGACCTTCAAAAAAATGGATTTGGATGATTGGGATATCGTCATCAGTGTTCACTTAAACGGCACGGCGTACGTTACTCATGCCGCTTGGCCCATCATGTATGAAAAGAATTACGGTCGCGTAGTGCTCACCAGCTCAACCTCAGGCATCTTCGGCAACTTTGGCCAAGCCAACTATGGAGCTGCGAAAATGGGAATGGTGGGCATGATGAATGTGTTGGCGCTCGAGGGAGCATCAAAAAATGTTCGGGTTAACACGCTGGCCCCTGCGGCGGCCACCCGGTTGACGAATACTATCCCCGGGCGAGACGAGGACTTATCAAGCCCTGACCCCGCTCGGGCCCCAGATTTGGTGACTCCTGCAGTACTTTACATGTGTGCTGAAGACGCACCGAATGGGAAAATCATCCAAGCAGGCAATGGCCGGTTCAGCGCCGCCGCGGTCTTTAGTAATGATGGTGTAAATCAGGGTGCGAGTGCATCTTATGAAACTTTCATGGATGACGAAGAAATTATCATGGACCTAAGCACAGCCGAGGAAGGCTGGGCGTTTAGACGCAAACAAAAAAAGTCCTCTTAAACACATGTTGCGTCGGGCGCGCACCACAGAAAGGTAGCGCTGGCACTCAGCGGCGGAATTGATCAACCGCATTGTGCAAAGCCCACCCGTCGAATCCCCAATCCTTAGCGCTTGGGTAGGAATTGACGCATATCTAGCACTCGGTCAATGGAGGCAATCTGGTCGCTCTCGTCATGGCTGACATAGACGATCGCTGTCTCCTCTTGCTCTATTAATTGCTCGATAAACGCCACTACTAGCGCGCGATTCTTACCGTCGAGCCCTAGACAAGGCTCATCGAGCAGCAGGAGCGGCGGACTCTTGATCATTGATCGCGCAATAAGAACCAGGCGTTGGGCGCCAAAGGACAGCTTGGAGAAAGGCGCCTGTTTGAGATGAGTGAGGCCCAATCGTTCAAGCCAAATCGACGCGTGAGCTTGCTCAGATTCGGTGGCTTTCTGATACAAACCGATCGAGTCATAAAAACCTGAGAGCAATGTGCGCTCGACCGATGTCGACATCCGGTGCGCCACTTGAATCGAAGAGGATACAACCCCTATGTACCGCTTCACATCCCAGATACTCTCGCCAGAGCCCCGCTTGAAACCAAACACTTGCACATCATTGACATAGCACTGGGGATGATCCCCAGTGATCAGCTGTAGAAGCGACGTCTTTCCTGCGCCATTTGGACCAGTAACCTGCCAATGCTCACTAGACCCAATGGCCCAGTTAAGGTTTTCAAATATGGCTTGCCCGCCGTAGGCGATCGTTACGTCTTTTAACTCAACCAGCGGCGACAGCGATACTTGGTCCCGCTCGGACCATGTAGGAATCGCCACCGGCTGGCCGGATAAACGCTTGACGTGCGCAAGCCATTCGGCGCCCTCTTCATTGTCGACGGCGCTAATCTCCTCGACTTGACCTCGCGCCATGAACATTAACTGATTAACGTCACAGGGGAGGTTCTCGGGCTTGTTGGTCGCCAAAATCAGCGTCCGGTCTCCAAGAAGCGAATCGAAGTGATCCATCATCCAAGCGAGAGACTCGGCATCCAAACCTTGGAAGGGCTCATCCAGGATCAATGTGTCAGCTGTGGACGCCAGCGCCCTGGCGAGCAGTAATTTTCGTGTCTCGCCCGTGGAAAGGGAGCGGAACGCTTTATCGAGCACACCACCCAGATTAAGCCCGTCCAACAGCTGATCGAGACGCGCAGCATCTTGTTCTATCTGATGAAGTATTGAGGCTGCCTTGGTGCCATCAACCACTTGGCCGGATAAATCGCCTTGCTCAAGCGCAATTTCTTCCTCAATCAATGCGTTTTGGAAGCCACTTGATACCACTGCACATTGACTAGGGACCACTCGGTCACCAGAAACGCAATCACCCATCCCCGTTAGGGCTGACAGCATGGCAGACTTACCGGCGCCATTCTCGCCAAGCACCAACCACCGATCACCGGGTTCGATAGACCAGGTAGTCGGTCCTAATGAGAAAGAGTAGGACAGGCGGATAGTGGCCTCACTAAGACCAAATACCGCCTCATGACTGATCATCGGTTGATTAGATTGCTCGCTTCATGGCGGTCATGTAACCACGCAGGACTCGGCCAATATCCTCAACTGGATGGTTTCGAATTTCCTCATTCACTTGGATCAGCGTTTGATTGTCGACCCCTTGATCATTGAGCCCAAGCCCGTGACCAATCACGTCAGCGTCAATGCCTTCCATGAACGACTGAAGCAGGGGCAGGCACGCGTGGTTGTATAGATAGCAGCCATACTCAGCGGTGTCAGAAATCGTACTGTTCATTTCGTACAGCTTCTTCCGAGCGATGGTGTTCGCGATCAATGGCACCTCATGGAGACTTTCATAATACGCTGATTCAGCCTTGATCCCGGCAGCGGTCATCGTCTCAAACGCGAGTTCAACCCCTGCTTTCACCATAGCCACCATCAAGATGCCAAGATCAAAATAAGCCTGCTCGGAGATATCTGTCTCCTCGCTCGCGTCAGTAGTTTCGAAAACAGTCTCTCCCGTTTCTTGTCGCCACCCTAATAGCTTGGCGTCATCATCTGCCCAGTCGTCCATCATCCCGCTGCTGAACGCACCGGTCATGATGTCGTCCATATGCTTCTCGTACAGCGGGCGCATCAGGTCTTTCAGCGTCTCTGCAAGCTCAAACGCACGTATTTTTCCGGGGTTTGAGAGACGGTCCATCATATTGGTGATGCCGCCGTGCTTTAACGCCTCGGTCACTGTCTCCCAACCATATTGAATCAGTTTTGCGGCGAATCCAGCATCGACTCCCTTTTCGATCATCTTGTCGAAACATAGCAGCGAGCCAGTCTGCAGCATTCCGCACAAAATAGTTTGTTCTCCCATCAGGTCGGATTTCACCTCGGCTACGAAGGACGACCTTAAAACACCTGCTCGATCACCACCCGTTCCCGCCGCATATGCTTTAGCAATCGCCAAGCCATCGCCGTTGGGGTCATTTTCAGGATGCACTGCGATGAGCGTTGGCACACCAAACCCTCGCTTGTACTCTTCGCGAACCTCGGTGCCGGGACACTTAGGGGCCACCATGATCACCGTGATGTCGGGGCGAATCACTTGTCCCTCTTCGACAATGTTGAACCCGTGCGAGTAGGCAAGACAGGCGCCCTGTTTCATTAACGGCTCAATTTCTTTAACGACGTGACTATGCTGTTTATCAGGCGTCAGATTAAGAACCAGGTCGGCAGAAGGGATAAGCTCGTCATAGGTGC
>PBWF01000095.1 GCA_002728935.1 Gammaproteobacteria bacterium
GCGGTTGAAGGTCGGAAGGTAGGTGTCGTGAAAACAGGGGCGTTTACAGAATTGGCGATAGTAGGGTTTGAGCGCTTCGGCAGTGCTTTGATCCTCGACGATTGCATCGACTCGAGCTCTGATTTGCTCCATCTTCTCGAAATCAGCGAGCTCCATGAGCCTCCCGACTTCTTCCCCTGAAAGGTTCTTCCCGCGGTAGTTGGCCATCGAGATCAGGTTACGGATGATTTCAGTCCAGCCATCCATGACCAGGTCCTCCTCAATGACTCTGCCTGAGGTAAGGGCATTGAAATTCTCCATGCGATCGCGCTGCCAACCCAGAGGGAGTGATGCGGCCCAGTCGGGGTCGGTCGCCCGGTTATCACGCACGTCAATAGAGGAAGGGGTCCGCTGAAAGACGTAGAGTGCTTTCGCCGCCTCGCCAACATGTGGGATGCATTGAACGGCAGTTGCCCCGGTGCCGATGACGGCGACGCGTTTGTCTGCCAGACCGGTTAAGCCGCCTTCTGATGAGCCGCCGGTGTAGTCGTAGTCCCAGCGGCTGGTATGGAAGGTGTGGCCTTTGAAATCAAGAATGCCCGGAATTGCTGGAAGTTTTGGGCGATTCAGTGGACCGTTGGACATGATCAAGAACTGACACGTCATGTTATCGCCTTGATCGGTTTTGACCCGCCAGCGATTGTGATCGTCCTCCCAAGATACCGCAGTCACTTGGGTGCCGAGGCAGGCGTTGGCGTAGAGATCAAAGTGCTCTGCGATGTTTTTGCTGTGCGCGAGGATTTCGGGGGCAAACGCATACTTATTCTTCGGGACGTAGCCGAGTTCTTCGCAAAGCGGCAAGTAGATGTAGGCTTCTGTATCGCAGGCGGCGCCCGGGTAACGGTTCCAGTACCAGGTCCCACCAAAGTCGCTGCCTTTTTCGATCAGGCGGAGGTCGTTAAAACCCGCTTCCTTTAGGCGAGCGCCCGTGAGGAGCCCGCCGAACCCGCCCCCAATGACTATGATCTCAGTGTGATCGGTATAGGCGGCTCGCTTGGTGGCCGTTTCGATATACGGGTCATCGTTGTAATCGCTGTAATCGCCGGTGATCTCGATGTACTGCTCATTCCCGTCTGCCCTCAGGCGTTTATCTCGCTCTTCGCGATATTTTTGGCGCAGTGCGTCCGGGTCAAAGGAAAGATCGGTAGCTTCCTGGGATTCCATTGGCGTAGCTCGTGTTGAATGCGACTCGGTTGAGTAGAGCATAAAACCAAAGGAGCGTTAAGCCAGTGGGGCGCTCGGCTGGCGTGTCCGGGTGCTGTGCGCAGTTGGTATTCACTACTGAGAGATTCGAAACAGGGCATGGATAAGCGAACAGCCCGATGAAGGAGCAGATAGCCTGTATCAGGCGATGGCTCGGAGCGTTATGGGGTTCGAAAAAAAGGGTCAAGGAATATAGAGAGTTCCTTCAGCTATCAACGTCGCTGCTCCGAGCAAAGCAACTCTGTCGTCTTTCACGGTAACCCTTAGCTCTCCGCCCCTTGATGAGCACTGTCTTGCGTGAAGCGTCTGCTTACAGAGCTGGTCAGCCCAATAGGGCCCAAGGCAGCAATGGGCAGAGCCCGTCACGGGGTCCTCGTTGATGCCATGAGCGGGGGCAAAGAAGCGCGAAACAAAATCGAGATCTGGCTGGTTTGCCGCTGCGGTCACGATGATGCCCCTAGTATCGATTGACGCGAGGGCGGTGTAATCGGGTGCTAGTGTGGTGACGTCTTCCTCGCGCGGTAAGACAACCATCAAGTCAAATATGGAGCGCGCGTAATGGCTGTAGTTTTTGATTCCAAGTCCCGCTATGAGGGCAGGGTCGACAGGCGCCTCAGTAGGCGGTGTTGCGGGGAAGTTTAATTCCAGAAAGTCACCTTCTGGTGCACAGGTGAGCTCGCCGCTCAGCGTTTGAAACCGGTAGTTCGGAAGCGCTGCACCAAATGTTCGTTGTAAAGCGTAGGCGGTGGCTAGCGTGGCATGCCCGCAGAGCGCGACTTCGTCTTTCGGTGTAAACCATCGCAGCTCAAACCCATCATCGATGGCCCGCACGAAGGCGGTTTCAGACAAGTTGAACTCGCTGGCTATGGCTTGGAGTGTTTCTCGCGGGAGAGGTTCCGTGAGCAAGCAAACGGCTGCGGGGTTGCCGGCAAATGGCTCGGACGTGAATGCGTCAACCAGAACGTAGGGGATGGTGGCCAAACGAGTGCTCCAAGCCTGTCAGCCTAAACGCTATCACGAATGGGCAACGCGCGTTGCGATAATGAGCCTCCGAGGAGGTCGCATCTAAGCCAGGCTGCTCGTGGGAAATCGTTGGGAGTTAGCGGCTTGGCTGGAGTCCCTCTGAGCAATGCCGGTCGATCTGTCCTCAGAGTGGAACGAGAGATCGCATCGACCCCTGGCTATAAGACGTTAGTCTTGTTCCATAGACCAGGTTTTGCTGGTCTCGCGAGCGAGCTCCCATTCTGACAGGGTCTCGATTCGTCGCATGTTGGGTGCAGGCCTTTTGATCTCTGGCGCGTCGCTGGTAGCCGCTTTAATTTGCGCGGGGGCTTGTGGTGTCACGGTGCTGTCCTAGCTCGTTAATTGGTAGTCTGGAAACGTTAGCCGGGATCTTCCCGATAAAAAAAAGAATTAATTACATCTAATATATTCTTAATAAGAATGAATCCATTCATTTATGGCTATCGTGCCCTCTGACGAGATCATGTGAAATACTGAAAGCAGACGAGTGATGCTTGACTCTGAGAGGCGGCTCGGGCGGAATCCAACCATGCAATCAAAGAACGAACCATCGCCAGGGCCGCTTAACGGCGCGCGGATCATTGATCTTTCTGCTGTGGTCTCTGGACCAATGGCTGCCGTTGTGCTCGCCGACCAAGGCGCGGAGGTGATTAAGGTTGAACCACCAGGCTGGGGCGATGGCGTCCGTTACCTGGGTGCCAGTCGAGGAGGTGTGAGCGCGATATTCTCGCTGATCAATCGAAACAAGAAGTCGCTTGCCGTGAACCTGAAGCATCCCGATGGGCGAGCGATATTGATGCGCTTACTCGCCACAGCCGATGGGGTGATGCACAACTACCGACCAGGGAAGATGGAAAGGCTTGGGCTAGGGTATGCGTCGCTCCGTGAGCATTTCCCAGATCTCATCTACCTCGCCATCAGTGGAATGGGTGATGTTGGACCTTATGCGGGCCAGAAGGTCTACGACTATGTGATCCAGGGACTATCGGGCATTCTCGATGCGCAGGGCACACATAACCGGTTTGAAATGGTTCGAACGATCATCTATGACAAAGTGACGGCATTGACCGCCGCGCAAGCGATGACTGCGGGGCTCTATAACAAAGCGGTGGGGAGGGGAGGCACAGAAATCAAAGTGTCGATGCTGGATTCAAGTATTTACTTTAACTGGCCCGATCTCATGTGGAATGAGTCGTTTATCGGCGATGGCGTGCAGTACTCAGGGGATCTCGCTGATCAATACGGAGTCAGTGGAACCGCGGATGGGGCCATTGTGTCGCACCGCCTGAATGATTCTGTTAAGGACTACGATACGGAGACGCTGCTGACCTTATTTGCGGAACACGAAATTCCTGCAGCAAGGGTTAACTCTCGCGCGGATATCAGAGACGACCCGCAAATCATTGCCCAAAAGACCCTAAGGCAAGTAGAGCACCCGCTCGCCGGTACGCTGCTCCAGCCCAGGCCACCAGCTCGATTCGGCAGTGATGAGTTTTTTCCGGAAGACACCTCGCCCTCGCTCGGTGACCATACGGACAAGGTGCTGACTGAACTCGGCTACGATCAGAGCGCGATTGGGTCTTTGCGTGCAAGTGGAGCTATTGGATGAGCGAGCGAATGGAAGACGTATCAAGGGCAGATCTCTCGCTCACGGGAGTGCGACCGGCATCGCCAATCGGCTACTACAGTTGGGCTTTTGGCCAGCTCGGCCGTGATCCTTTCTACATATTAGTAGTCATCTATATTTTCTTTCCCTATTTCTCGAGTGTCGTGGTGGGTGATCCTGTTCGCGGCCAGTCTTTGATTGGCTATTTAAACGCGACTTCGGGGGCTATTCTGGCGGCTACTATTCCGTTCCTCGGGGCGGTGGCGGACAAGCAAGGGCGGCGTAAACCCTGGATTGCAGGCACGGTGATAATCGTGTCGATCGGTGCTTGCTGTCTTTGGTGGGTGACTCCCGCTGCCACCAACGCGCTGATTTATCAAACCTTCGCGCTGATGTTGGTGATCAACGTGGCGTTTGCTTATTCAGAGGTGTTCCATAACGCCATGTTGCCCTCGATCACGCCTGCCAATAAGGCCGGAGTGGTGTCGGGCCTCGCTTTCTCGCTGGGTAATCTCGGCGGCGTATCGCTGATGCTATTTGTGTTGATTGCTTTCGCACTGCCCGGGGTGATGCCTTGGGCGTGGTTACCAGAGGCGCCGCTTTTTGGGATCGATCAATCCGTCCACGAACATGATCGCGTTACGGGGCCGATTTCAGGGATCTGGATGCTGATCTTTACGCTTCCGGTTCTACTGCTGACGCCGGACGCGCCGTCAACGGGTTGGCGATTCGCGGCCGCCGCGAAAGCTGGGATTCAAGATGTGCTCGAGACCGTCAAGCAGGTCCGACATTATAAGAATGTCGCGATCTACCTGCTGGCTCGCATGCTTTATAATGATGGGATGGTGGGTGTTATGGTTTTTGGCGGCGTTTATGCCGCTGGGAATTTCGAGTGGGACACCATATCGCTGCTTATTTTTGGTCTTTGCACCAGCGTGTCCGCTATGTTTGGCGCTTATCTAGGCGGGATCATGGATGACCGGCTGGGGTCCCTCCTAACGCTTAAAGTCTGCGTGCCGATGACTGCAATGATCTTGCTAGGGCTCGTATCGATTCAGCCCGATCGTGTCTTGTTTGTGGTGATGGTCTCGACCGACCCTATCTGGGATTTCCCTTACTTTTCGACACTGGCCGAACTCATTTACTTTGCGACGAATCAAGTCTTCGCGCTCTTTTTCGTGACGGCTCTTTCGGCATCAAGGACGTTAATGGCTCGCATCTCCCCGCCAGATCGCGCGACCCAATTCTTTGGATTGTATGGCCTCTCTGGTTCAATCACCGCCTTCCTGGCGCCGCTTCTTGTGGCAACAACCACTCAGTGGTCGGCATCACAGCGATGGGGGTTTGCTTCTCTTTTTGTCTTGATCCTGTTTGGCGGACTCATGCTGTTTTGGGTTGAGGAAAAGCAGGCCAGTGCGCCAGAACCCCCGCCGCCTATGTAAGGGGATTGATGTAAGAGTCGTCTAGGTTCGTGAAGGTAATGCTCGCGCTGCGTCAGATACTCACTTGCACGTCGCTCCCCAAACGCTGTTTTTTTAATGCCGCGAAACTAAGGATGCGCAAATAAAGAGCGCATTTGAATCGCGCCTGGAAAGATTGAGCGGATCATCAGGTAGACGAGCATTCAGTCTCGTATCTCGCTAAACTTGGCCGCCTTTATTCTCGTAGCAATATCGAGACCAAATAAAGCTGCGTTGCCAATGAGGTGGCTGATGGCGGTGGGCGCAACAGTACCGCGCGCAGCACTGAGCTCAGGGTAATGGGAGGCTGGGTTTGCCCAACCACTCGCTTCTCGACAGAGGCCCGGAACAGGCTGTGCTTAAGATTAGCAGGGCCCGATTTCCTGGTTGACGATTATTAAGATTGCGTTGAGCAAACCGCGTAGCTTGAGTGGTGCGATTAAAGTTGAAATAAGGAAAACATCATGAATCGATGGATGAATAGGGGTCTATTGCTCGTTCATCAGTTCCTGGCCGGAATCAGAGGATTAGTCCTAGCGACCTTTTTCGGCATGGCTTTTTTAGGTGTGGATTCGCCTGCGTTAGCGGACACCGACATCGCCGAAGCTGAGCCTATTCCAGCGGAGGCGCCTGCATCAGCAGAAGTGGTTAGCCCAAAGGCTGACGACGAGAATCAAAAGGATGCCAAAGATGAGGGATCAGACAAGGGTAAGAAGGATGAAAAACCTAAGAAAACCCTTGAGGAAAAGGTGGCCGATTACGAGTTGATTGAGGGATTGTTTAATTTTTATCGAGATCCAGAGAATGGCTCGATGTTTATGGCGGTCCGGGCCGATCAATTGGACCGAGAATTCGTTTATTTCAGCTACGCAGAAAATGGCGTGGTGGCTGCAAGAGCATTCCGAGGCGCCTACCGGGATCAAGCCATACTGAAGTTTCGCAAGTACTTCGACCGCCTCGAAATCATCGAGGAAAACACGAATTTCTATTTTGACCCCGACACCGCGATGGCGCGAGCCAGCGATGCCAATATTAGTCCTGCAGTGAAGGCCAGCCTTTCGATTGAGGCGACCTCAGAAGACGAGAGTGCTTACCTTATCAAGATGGACAAGGTTTTCCTGACCGAAGCCCTTCAGTCTATTGCCCCAAACGCGAATCCCAAAAAGAAGCCTTACGAGCAGTTCTCTCTGGGAAAACTATCTAAAGATAAGTCGAGTTATCGATCGGTGAGGGGTTACCCAGAGAATGTCAATATTCTGGTGGACTATGTATACAACAATCAGAAGCCTTACGTTCGAGGGGGCGCTGAAGTCACGGACCCCCGATATGTCACGCTGACTTTCCAACATTCTTTCATCCAGATGCCAGACAACAACTATCAACCCCGGATCGACGACGCGAGGGTGGGTTACTTCTTTGATCAAGTGACGGACTTAACCAGTGATAGCGTGGTTCCCTATCGCGATCTCATTAATCGGTGGAATCTTGAAAAGCGAGATCCGGATCGCGCGAGGTCAGAGCCGGTTCAACCCATTACTTGGTGGATTGAAAACACGACCCCGAAGGCGTATCGAAAAGCCATCAAAGAAGGGGTGCTCGCCTGGAACGAGGCCTTTGAAGCGGCGGGTTTTATCGATGCGATTGAGGTAAAAATACAACCCGATGATGCGGAATGGGACGCGGGTGATGTGCGGTACAACGTACTGCGCTGGACTTCCTCGCCAAATCCCCCCTTTGGTGGTTATGGACCTTCCTTCACGAATCCAAGAACAGGCCAAATTCTTGGCGCTGACATAATGTTAGAGAACGTCTTTGTGAGTAATCGGGTGAGATATTCGCGGCTCTTTGATGTTGCGGCATCTGATCTTGATGATGAGGCATGGGAGGACGAGAGCCCCTTAGATGGCGAATTAGGCAAATCTCACTGCGCGTTTGGCGCGTCGCTCCGCGATCAAGTGAGTTTTGCGGCAACGGCAATGGTTGTGATTGGCCGGGGATCGGACGTGACTCGTATGGTCGATGAGGGGCTTAGAGAACTGGCGCTGCACGAGGTCGGTCATACACTCGGGCTCAGTCACAATATGCGCGCGAGCCAACTGCGATCACCTGATGAGATCCATAATCCTGACATGACCCAAGGAGTGCTGATTGGCTCTGTCATGGATTATGCCCCAACGAATCTCGCTCCTCGGGGCGTGCCGCAAGGAGATTTTTACACGACGCGTCCCGGTCCTTATGATACTTGGGCGGTCCAATTCGGCTACCAAGAGAACATGGTTGGCAGCGTGCGAGAGGAACACCTCGCTCGTTCGGCGGAGCCAGCGCTAGCGTTTGGTAACGATGCAGATGACATGCGAGGCGCTGGCCGCGGCATTGATCCTCGTGTCATGGTCGATGACATGTCATCGGACGCCATGGCTTATGCTAAGTCGCGCTTTGAACTGATCAGTGACGTCCAAGGCGAATTGCTTAGCCGCTATTCTGAAGATGGTGACACCTGGGCGGAATTGCGCAGCGCCTACTTGGTGCTCATGCGACAAATGCAGCGTCAAGCCCGGGTTGTCTCTCGGTATGTGGGCGGGATCTATGTCAACCGAGCAGTGGCCGGTACGAGCGATGTTCCACCTTATGTTCCTGTCTCAGCCGTCGATCAAGCGAGTGCAATGCAAATGCTGGCGGATTACGTCTTCTCCCCGCAGGTCGACATGATCGATCAAACCTTACTGCAGCATTTGGCAGCCCAGCGCCGAGGATTTGCCTTTCGTGGGCGAACAGAGGATCCGAAGTTGCATCAGCGCGTTTTGGGTATTCAGCAAGATGTGCTGAATCACTTGCTGCACCCAAGAGTGTTGCAGCGGTTATCTGACACCCGGCTTTACGGGAACGATTACGGGCTTTCAGAAATGATGGCGGACCTCACTGCCAGCATTTTCAGTGAAGATGCTGACCCAAGGTTAGCGAGCTTCAGGCAGCCGCTACAGGTTGCTTACGTCGAGCGGCTGCTCAAAGTCATCGGGCCAAAAGGAAAGAATCCCTTTGACCGGAATGCCAGGGCCGTTGCCTACGCTGAGATCCAAGGGATTGAGGAGCGCCTCGAAGGGATGTCGGAGAGTGCCCCCACCGCTGAAGCAAGGGCGACCTCTCAATACATTCAGTTCCTTATCGATTCAGGACTCGACGTATGAGCCAAGCAGACGCGTTGGCTGATTCGCAACCGCTCCCACCTAGTCAGGAGGAGCTGGCTGAGGCTGGTGATCAATTACTAGTTGCTAAGCCGAGCGAAGAGCGACCCGGGTCAAGGTCGCTCAGGCCGCTAGCAATGTTGTGGCCTTTTATTAGGCCATATCGTGGCACCCTAGTTTTGGCATTTGGTGCGCTCCTTGTGGCCTCTGGGGCAGTGCTGTCCATGCCTTTTGCAGTCCGAGATGTCATCGACCAAGGATTTACCAGCGACCGAGCGTCAGAGATCGATCAATACTTTGTGGCGCTCTTGTTGTTTGCTGTCGTCATTGGCGTTTTCGGGGCGGCGCGTGCGTACTTTGTGGGGTGGCTGGGCGAACGGGTTGTTGCCGATCTCCGAGACGCCGTCTTCCGCAAGGTGATCGAAATGGACTCTACCTTTTTCGAACACACAAAGGTCGGCGAGGTGCTCTCAAGGTTGACCACAGATACCACCTTGATCCAATCCATTTCCGGCGTAGGACTCTCTATCGTTTTGCGCTCTAGTATTCAGTTTGTAGGGGCGTTGGTCTTACTTGTTCTGACAAATTGGGTGTTGACCGTCTACCTACTCGTCTTGCTGCCCGTGGTCATCGCCCCAGTGATGGCGATTGGGCATTGGCTGAGACGGCTGTCTCGGGCGACCCAGGATAAGGTGGCGGATTTAAGTGGACTCGCCGGAGAGAGTCTGCTCGCTGTAGAGACTGTTCAAGTCTTCAATGCACAGTCGAGAGAGACGAGTCGTTTTCAAGCCGCAGTGGAGGTCAGCTTTCGAACGGCGATCCGAAGGATCCGCGTGCGTGCGCTGCTAACTACAGTAGCGATGACCGGTCTCTTTGGGGCGTTTATCGTGGTGCTTTGGTTCGGCGCAAAAGCGGTACTCGCAGATGAAATGACGGCGGGCACTATGAGTCAGTTCGTGATTTATGCGGTACTCGTTGGCGCGAGCGGAAGTGCGCTTATTGAATTCTTCGGCGAATTGCAGCGCGCGGCAGGAGCGATGGAGCGTTTGGGCCAACTCCTGCTTTTAACTCCTGACATTCAATCCGCCGAGAGCCCTGTGGAAATCCCTTCGGCGAAAAAGGCAGCGATTCGATTTGAGAATGTGTCGTTCCGCTATCCCTCAAGGCCCGATCAGGATGCGATTGATTGCTTTAATCTTGCGATTGAACCTGGCGAGAAAGTCGCATTTGTGGGCGCATCCGGTGCTGGTAAAACGACCATCTTCAAGTTGCTGTTAAGACTTTACGATGTGGCAGAAGGCACAGTCCGATTAAACGGAGTGGATATTCGGGACGCTGATTTGTCGTCGATTCGCGATCTGGTGGGGGTGGTCCCTCAAGAGAACCCCATCTTTGGATTGACCGCGTCGGACAACATCCGATTCGGGCGAGAAGATGCACCGCATGCGATGATTTTAGAGGCGGCGCGGGTGGCCAACGCAGATGAATTCATCCAGAAGTTACCGGAGGGCTACGATACCTATCTGGGAGAGCGGGGCGCGCGTCTTTCCGGTGGGCAAAAGCAGCGCATTGCACTGGCTCGGGCGATTGTTCGAGATCCCCCTATTTTGTTACTAGATGAGGCGACGAGTGCGCTCGACGTTGAGAGCGAGCGGCTGGTTCAGCAAGCCTTGTCTAAAGTTGAGTCGGGTCGCACCACGCTCATCATTGCCCACCGACTGTCCACGGTGTTGCATGCTGATCGCATCGTGTTGATGGACCAGGGTCAAATCGCTGCTATCGGAACCCATGCTGAGCTGATTGAGCGCTCAGCTGCATACCGCGACATGGTGGCCCTCCAGTTTGAGCAAGCACCCGTTAGCCCAGACGCAGCCTGACCCGTCGTTGAATGCGTGAGAATTTTTCCTTACTGCCCGTAAGTGGCGGCGCCGTGTCTTGCAGTAGCCGCGAGTCTGTGGTCCCTTTGCTAGGTCAACGAGGAAGAAGTTCAAGCAAAGGAGCAGAGCATGGATAACCGTCAATGGCTAATTAATGGAAACCCCAAAGGTCGTCCGCTCGAGGCGAGCGACTTCAAGCTTGAGACTAGTTCGCTCGGGTCATTGGCAGCGGAGTCTGCACGGGTGCGTGTGGAGTATCTCAGCTTTGATCCCTCGCAAAAAGGGCAAATGGAAAATATCGGTTACGCTGCTGCGACTGAAATGGGGCAGGTTATGCGTGCGACCGGGGTCGGTGAAGTCATCGAGTCGAATGCAGCAGGCATTGAGGTTGGGGACCGTGTGCTAGGTAGTCTCGGCTGGCAAGATGTGGCCGACGTTAGAGGCAAAGACCTTGAGCGCCTCCCAGCTGACGCGCCGCCGACGCGCTTTCTTGGGCCCATGGGTGGTACTGGATTGACGGCTTATTTCGGATTGTTTCGCGTTGGTCAGCCTAATCCTGGTGATACTGTTCTCGTGTCTGGGGCAGCGGGTGCGACGGGCTCAATCGTTGGTCAGCTAGCGAAGCTCGCTGGGTGCCGCGTCGTTGGAATCGCAGGCGGTCAGGAGAAGTGCGATTGGTTGATTGAGGAGTTGGGATTTGACGACGCCATTGACTATAAAGCGGCCAAGGTCAAACCGGCTGTGCGTGCAGCTTGCCCAGGTGGAGTGAACGTATTTTTTGACAACGTCGGCGGCGGCATCTTGAATGATGTGCTCGCTTGCATCGCCCTGAATGCTCGAGTCGTGGTCTGTGGTGGTATCTCTCGCTACCAGGAAGCAGTTCTCCCGCCCGGGCCCGCAAATTACTTCAATCTCGTTTTTCAGCGGGCCCGGATGGAGGGGTTCTTAGTCACGGATTATAAATCTGAATTCGCCATGGCGCGAAAACGCTTGGGGCAGTGGTTGGACGATGGCGCCCTACTCTATAAAGAGGACATCCAGACGGGGTTTGAAAATATTCCTCAGACTTTGAAACGGGTGTTCGATGGTTCAAACTTCGGGAAACAATTGCTGAAGCTCTAAGCAGTGCTGGCTCACCTGACTGGCAGCGTTCAAAGGGCGACCTGTCACTGACCAGCATTAGGAGAAGGGTTAAGCTGCTCCAGCTCCAAGCCTTACTCTTGATAAAGATCGCCCCAGGTCGATTGAGCGACCAAGCGCTCCAGTAGTGCAGCTTTCTTTCTCCCAGCTACAACTGCAGCTACTGCTATAGTTACATCAAAGCTATAGCGCTGGAGCAGCCTCTGCTTCACCCTCCGACGCTGCAAATTTTCCCTGACTCCATATGAACAAAGGGCGGTCATTGATTTTCACGGTCACTTGCTCAAAGAAGGTCATCAATTCCACTCTAGAAAGCACCTCAATGGCCTCTGCAATTTGCTCACGTCCGTCAAAGGTCAATATGCCTTCATCAAGATCAGACCAGTAACGGCCTGCCCGTGAGCCCAAGTTCTTGTCTTTTTCTAAAATCTCCGCAATCAGGCCAGCCTTGGCTTCGCTGAATGCCTCCTCTTCAAGGCTAGTCAGCGCTTCGCGTTGCCGATCGAGAAATTGAGTCGTCCGATCAACCAAGGTTTGTGCAGAGGCTACCGGTGACTGAATCACGAACCCAACCCCTCCCTGATTCTCGTACTCTGCCTGGATGGCAGTGACGACATAACCGAGTTGTTGCTCCGTTCTGAGCGACGTGAAGTATTTAGGCCTAAGTAAGTGAACGAGCAGGCTGCTGGATGCTCGCGCTTTCAGGCTGTCGTTATCGTTTTGAGCGTAGATCACCATCATGGCGTCGTCATGATCGATCTCGAGTTTCATGTCTGTTCGATCTTTGATTTGGGTAACAGTAGGGCGTCGATCGGGTCCTGGCGCAAGGGACAGCTGTTCTCGCACCGTCTGCTCAATGGCGCTGGCATCTTGTTCATCAACATTTCCAACGATCAGGCCTTCGACATTTACCTCGCTAAAGTACTCATCCCGCCAGGCAGCTAGCGCGGGGCGGGTGAGTTGTTCGAGCTCCGTTATCATGGAGTTTGCTGGCCAGCTGGATTCCAAGAGTGTGTCGGTCAGCTGAGAAAATCCCTGCTGGTAAGGTCGATCCTTCGAGGAATTTTCTAGACTTCGCCTGAACTCTTCTTTGAGGGTTGTGAAACGATCCTCAGCAATCGCCAGTGTCGTTAACGTTTCGAGCACGCGCTCGAGCAGCACGGATTGCTTGTCTTGATAGCCTCCGAGCGTGACCCTAAAGCCCCGAGGCGGAGTCGCCACTTCGAAGCTAACGCCAGCTAGAAGCGCCGGATAACCCAGCGTATTGAGGTCATCTTCTACGAGATAGGCGTACAAATTCGAGGCCACCACATCCTTCAAGTCGATCAGGCCGCGATCAGAGCGGATGCTGACATGAGTCACTGCTCGAGGCACGCCAAACTCGGTGTCAGTTGCCAACATAAGGGTGAGGCCCTCTTCGTCAGTAACAACCCGTGGTCGCGCGTCATTGCCTGGCTTAAGCGCAAGATCGGACGGCAAGAAAGGATTCGGTGCCGGGAGGGTCAGTTCGTCCTTGATTGATTGCGCGGCGGTGGCACGGCCAATCCCTTGTTTAATGCCATAGGGCACTTCAAACCATGGTTCGATAGAGGGTCCTTCGTAAGATGGATCCGCAATCGTGATCATCACGTTATCGGTGCGCAGAGCCGAGAGGTAGGAGTCGATCAGTGACGCATCAAATGCCGTCATCAAATAGGGCGCCACGTTGATGTCTTGAGGTGGGTAGTATTGAAGATCTGATGCCAAAGACGTCACCGTCCTCATGGCGGAGGATTGCTCTTTGAATTCAAACCCAAGTTTTGAAACCGTGGCTTCCTCCTCGTAGTACCAGGCTTGCGGGCCCTCGCTGCGAAGTAGATCGATGTAGCTAAATACGATGTCCGTGATTTCATCGACGTGATTGGCACCACTAGGCGTCAGGCCAATTGAGATCGAGAACACCCCGTTTTCAGCATCGATAGGTTCATTGTAAGCACCGAGGCTGTTGATCCAGCCTGTTTGAGTCAGTTGCGCGTGAAGGCTTCCTTCGCCCTCGTGCCCGATGAGACTGGCAAGATACTGTGCCGGCTTGGTTCGGTAGTGCTGCCTCACGTCAGGCGTCGGAAACGTGTACGAGACGGAGTAGTCTTCCTTGAGGTTCTGATACCTAAGCGTCATCGGTAGGCTATCTGGCTTGATGAGGTCAGCTTCAATAGCGATCGGTCCTCGATCATTGCCAGCCACATTAGAGAACAGGGCTTTTACCCAAGGCACCAAGGTCTCGAGCGGTTCTCTGTGCAGAATCACTGCACTCATTTGGTCGGCCGAGTAATGCTCTTCAAAGAAGGTCATCAAATCGCTGTAGACATCACCGTCAAGTGTCTCCAGTGAGCCGATGCTGAACTGAGAGAACGGATGTTCAGGGTTCATTGCTTGCTTTTGAACAGTGAAGCCTCGCCACCCGTCGGCTTTGTATTGCATCTGGTATTCAGAATGGACTGCGTTCTTCTCTCGCTCGACGTAAGCTGGGTCCATGAGCGGTGCGATGAAAAATTGACCAAACCGGTCTAAACCCTCGCCGAAAAATTCGGGTTGAATGTCAAAAAAGTAGTTGGTGTGGTCGGGCGCGGTATAGGCGTTAGAGCTGCCGCCGTGTGTTTCTATAAAGCTGAAATACCCGTCGGGTTCTGGGTATTTTTCAGTGCCGATGAACAACATGTGCTCGAGGAAGTGAGCGAGACCCGGGCGCTCTTTGGGGTCATGAAAGCTGCCCCTGAAGACCGTGAGCGCTGCTGCAGATTTATCGGCGTTTGCATCGGAGATGACGAGTAACTTCAGTCCATTGGGAAGGGTCTCGAAGTGATAGGCGCGCGGATCATTGGGACTTTTGATCACTTTGACCTGGCCCTCGCTTTGGGTCGTGGCCAGCGGTGTTGCTGGGTTCTGGCAACCAGCGCTTAGGCTGATGATCGCCATCAATGCAATCATTCCGCAATAACGGAAACGGTAAATGGCTGAAAACATCGTTAAGGCTCCACTCAGATAGTGACGACATTCTACAGTATGTGAATGGCACCCAACTTGGGGTGCAGTAGGCTTAATCGAGCACCACCTGAACAGGTCGTGGCATCAAGGGTAAGACTATATCGCTCTCGAGTCTGAGACGCGGCCCGGTCCGGAATGAGGGTTAACCTTTTACCTCTTTCTCTATTGAATCCCAAGCTTCACTCATGAGCCGATGAGCCTGAGGATTCACATCGCTGAGCGCCAGAGTGATCCGGCGCGGGCAGGGCATGGGGATCAGCAATTTATGAAAAAACGAAAGCGCTTTTTCGCAGAAAACAGGAGATGCTTTTCAGAGAACGATAGAAGCAGTCACGCGCCACACAGGTCGAGCATGGGGCTGCGCGAGGCTCTTCAAAAAAATCTCGTCAAGACAGTCGCAGTCCAAGCGCGTCAATCGCCTCGATTTGTGCTGCTGTAAGCGGTTGGTTCGCGGCCTGGATCGTATTGAGCAGTTCTTCTCTGTTTTTGACGCCCAAGATCACGGTATCAATACCATCCATCGCGAGCGCGTACTGATGAGCAACGTCTGCCGGATCAAGATTCCATGTTTCGCAGAGCGCTCGGAAGGGCGCGGCGCGATGGTAATCAAGCTCCTCGGGGTGATCTTCGGGTAGGGCGCGGTCGATGGCTTGGGTAAGAGCGCCTGCCTGGACTGCGCGTATTCCCAGAACGCCAACTCCTGCCTCGGTTGCCGTGCGGATGATATTCCGTGGCTGAGCGGCCTCAGGGAACCGTTTGATAGCGCCTGGACTATCGAGGAGGTTCGCGATGACCTGCACGGCTTGTGGTTTCGCCTCACCCTTTAGCACGTCCATGATGGTGCTCGGCAAGCCCGTACCCGTGATTCCCCAAGCGCCAATGAGGCCCTCTCTTTGAATAGTTTCAAACGCGGGAACGACCGCTTCGTAGAAGCAGGCTTCAGTGACGCTCCATCGATGCTGATCCTCAGCCAAATTCCCTGGGAACTGGTAGTTGTCTGGGATGATATTCGAGTGCAAGAAAAACAAGTCGATTCGATCGAGCTTAAGCGCGTCGAGCGAGCGGCCAATGGATCGACGGACCTTAGCGAGTGTTTCGCTCGATGATTGCGTTCCAAGAAGGATTTTGCTGGTGACGTGAGTGCCCTCTGGCATTCTGCCTTGAAGCGCTTCACCCACAACGCTTTCTGCTTCACCCCGCCCATACATTGGCGCAACATCGATGAGATTTATCCCTTCCTCAACCGCTGTCTGGACGGTTTTGACCGCTTCTTGTCGGGTCGTCTCGCCCCAAATGCCAGCGATGCCACCGCCTCCAAGGGTGAGCGGGCTAACGGGCCATAATGCCCCGAGTAGTTTGTGCGTAGCGGATGTTGTCACTGACTTCTCCTTGAGTGATGTGGCGTGCGTTGGTGTTCGTTTTTAGGGGTTCGGTGCGGGTGTGCCATCGCTTGCACTCCCGGAGTTCATGCGATCAAGTTCTGCTCGAACCGCTCTATGTTCATGCTCGTTAAAGGTGTACTTGAGTAGCAGCACTGCGCCAATGAGATAGCAACCCGCAGGCATCAAGGCGAGTAAATATCGGATTGCATCTTGCGTCGCGGCATTCTGCTCAACGTTGGGTTCAAACCCCGAAAATTGGAGTACCAAACCCACGACGAACGCGGTCACCGAGCCCGATATTTTTCGGATCAAGTTCCATACGGATAGGTAAGCACCTTCCTTTCGCTCACCGGTTGTATATTCGTCATAGTCCACGATGTCCGCTTGCATCGCGCTGGGTAATACAGCACCAGTGCCTCCGCCAACCCCAGCAAAAAAGCAGCAGGTATACACCCAGAGGTCATCGCCAGGACCGGCAAAGACAAGTGAACCAAATGAAAGCGCTGAGATCACGGTGCCTACAATCCATAGATTACGCTTTCCTGTCACCCTTGAAAGCTTTATCCAGAGCGGGGCAAAGAGAAACTGCGGCAGCTGGTAAATGATCAGAATCAACACGAAGTTATCCATTTCGACCACGTATTGGGCTGCGTAAACAGCCAGCAGGCCGAGGGTTGCGCCGCCGAACGTTTCAATGCCATAGACAATGAGTAAGAGGCGCGCATGAGGATTTTTCAGAACGTCAAAAAACGTGCTGTAAGGGCCTTTGGTGGCCCTACCTTGAGATTCTTCCCTTTCGGGTAAGTAATAGGTCGTAATAAGGACGATCGAGCTAATCGCGACGCCGGCAAAGATGGATAAGAAAAATGCAAACTGCCGTTTGTCCTCTGCGTCGTACATGAGCTCAAGCGAATAAAGGCCTGCAGCTACGCCAAAGATACCGATCATGTGACTGAGACCGTAAAGACGGGTTCTCTCGTGATAGTCGAAAGTCAGTTCAACGCCGAGTGAGCCGTGAGGCACAAAGTATGCGGTCTGCACCGTCTCGTAGATGAGCAGTCCCACGGCCAACCAGATAACTAGTTGAAATTCGTCCAGTCGTTCCGGCGGAGACCAGATGCCGACGAGGGCAAGACCCATGGGAACCGCAGCAAAAAACATCCAACTTCGGCGGCGGCCATATCTCGATCGGGTTCGATCAGAAAGGTAGCCAATGAGCGGATCGCTGATAGCGTCCCAAAATCTTGCC
>PBWF01000096.1 GCA_002728935.1 Gammaproteobacteria bacterium
GCACATTGACAATCTGCGCGGAGAGAACGCGCACCACCAGATTGAAACCGTGTTTAAGGCGTTTGGTCGAGCGCTACGGATGGCGATTACCCCAGATCCTCGAATGGCAGAAATACTCCCGTCTACCAAAGGCGCGCTCTGAATGTTTCAAGTGATCCCAGCCATCGACCTGAGGGGTGGCAACGTCGTGAATTTGCGTCGGGGTCGGTTTGATGAAAGCACTGTTTACAGCGATGACCCGGCCTCCTTTACGAAGCAATGGGTAGATGCCGGTGCCAAGCGGCTTCACATTGTTGACTTAGATGGTGCCCTCGAGGGGACCGATACCAATGTTGATGTTGTCAGACGTATAAGAGCGGCTTATCCGTCACTCATTATTCAGGTAGGTGGTGGCATTCGGGATATGGAGACGATTGAGCGCTATCTGGGTCTGGGCATCAACTATGTCATTTTGGGTACCCGTGCCGTCGAGGATCCAGGGTTCGTTGACGCAGCAGGTAGTCAGTTCGTGGATCAAATCATCGTTGGTTTGGATGCGGAAAAGGGCAAGGTCGCCGTTAGAGGGTGGAAAGAGGTGACTGACCAAACCGCTCTAGATCTGGCTATGAGGTTCGAGCGTTCGGGCGTGGCCGGTATTGTTTATACCGATATTGACCGAGACGGGATGATGGGGGGAACCAATGTTGATGAGACCCTGGCGCTGGCCTCAAAGGTCGATATCCCGATTATCGCTTCGGGCGGAATTCACACGCTGGATGACATTCGCCCGCTGCTGCCGTCCTCGAATACGCTTAGGCCGCTGGCCGGTGTAATTACGGGCCGAGCGATTTATGAAGGCACGTTGGACCTCGCAGAAGCCATTCAGCTAACCATGGCCTAGATGTCTCGCTGCATTGATTGATAGGACTATTCCTACGACACGTTTTACTCACTGACGGTATGGCCTCAAACCACCGCGGCATCTGTTCGCCAAGCGCGTTGCGCTCGAATCGAGCCCATGCGGCGATTGCACCTTGCTTGGCTTGCAGGGCTTCTCGGCTGAACGCTCTTGATTGGGCTGAGGGCTCTTTACTGGCCGAGGGCTCTTTATTCAGCTGAGGGCTCTTCACGCTTATCGGATGAGTTCGGAGTGGTCTCGCTTGCAGCGAGGGATGGTCGATTCAGAATCTCCAGTCCTTTCAACAGATTCAGCGCCTCAGTCAGCTGGAAGTCCTCGTTCCAGCGGTTAAGCCCTTCTGCTCGAGCGGTATTCTTGCTCGGTGCGGCATCCGAATCCTCATCCCCCTTTGTTGACGCTTTTGGGGCCTCGAGATGGCCGGGTAGGTCCCTCTCTTGAATGGCGAAAGGGTTGCCTTTGACGCGAGTCACCGTCGATCGTTCCACCAAGAGGTCAGGGCGGATGCCCTCTGCCTGTATGGAGCGGCCATTAGGTGTGAAATATAGAGCTGTGGTTAGCTTGATCGCTTTGTCATTAGTGAGAGGAAGCACTGTCTGCACAGAGCCTTTGCCGAAAGTGGGGGTTCCTATGACCAGCGCTCGCCGATGATCTTGCAGTGCGCCCGCGACAATTTCAGACGCAGACGCCGATCCTTCATTGATTAAGACCACGATGGGCAATTCCGGCATGAGTGTCCGACCCGTTGCTTCATAAGTCGCATTCGCTGGGTCAAGCCTTCCTTCCGTATAAACTATAGTGCCTTCATTCAGGAATAGATCCGATACCGATACCGCTGCTTGCAAAACGCCGCCCGGATTATTCCTAAGATCGAGTACCAGGCCTTTTAGCGCAGTAATCTCGTTCATCTCGATAACGGCCTCGCTCGCTTCCTCGCCCGAGTCAGCCTGGAACTGAGCAATTCTTAGGTAACCAAACCCCGGCTCTAGCAATCTGCTTCGCACGCTTGAGACATTGATGACTTCTCGCGTAAGGGTGACTTCAAGAGGCTGAGACTTCCCCTCACGGATCACCGTAAGCGTCACGTCGCTACCCGGTTCTCCTCGCATCACGTCAACTGCCTGGTTCACACCAATACTGCGAACGGTCTTTCCATCCAACTCGATGATCACATCTCCAGGTAGAATGCCGGCTCTTGAAGCAGGTGTATCATCCATGGGAGTAACCACTTTGATAACCCCGTCTTGGCGGCTTATTTCGATCCCAAGACCACCATAGTTTCCAGTGGTTGATTCCTGAAGGTCGTCGAAGGATTCCGCGTCGAGAAAAGCGGAATGCGGGTCTAGCTCGGATAAGAGGCCCTTAATTGCTTTCTCTAGTAGCGCCTTATCATCCACATCCTCCACGTACGCGCGACTGATTCGGTCGAAAGCCTCAGCAAACACCCTCAGCTCGTTCAGTGGTAGCTGACCTCGTTGGGATCCTTTTTCAACCGGAGTCTGATCGACTAAGCCGGTGTTCGCCTGCTCGGCCGCAAAACCATGAGAAGACACAAGGCTTAGCAGGAATATCAATAGGGAAAGGCAAACTTTCATAGTGGGCTACTCGATCAGATGGGTGTTGATGCTTTTAAGTAGTTTAGCCTTTCTTACGTGCGGGGGGATTAACAGCGCACCAAAGTAACGGGTCAATGGGTTGTCCCGCAGCCCTAATCTCGAAATAGGTTGCTGGCAGAGGTTGGCCACCGCTGGTTCCGGTTTCAGCAATGATCTGACCAGGGCTGACCCATTCTCCAGGCTCGACCAAGAGTACCTGGTTATGACCGTATAAGCTCATATAGCCATTGTCATGGCTGATAATCATCAAAAGTCCAAAGCCACGCAGCCAATCGGCAAACACTACCCGACCGTAGTGTATGGCTTTAACGGGTGTCCCGAGATTCGCCTCAATGAGTACGCCGGTCAGTTTTACGCGGCCCTCTGGACGCAGTTCGCCGAATCGCTTGATGAGCGTTCCTTCAAGTGGAAGCGCCAGCTTACCTTTAAGGGAGGCAAAAGGTATGACTTCCTTGGGTTGGACTATGTCGAAGTACGAAGCTCGAATGGACTCTAGTAAATCAATAAGATCTTGTTCGTTGGCTCGAAGCTGGCTTAGGCGGGTGTCAATCGAGTCAAATTCTGCTGTATAGCGCTCAACGATTGCTCTAGCATCAGCGCGTTGTCCTTGTAGTGCGTCTCGTTGGGCTCGAGCAATCTCCCTTTGCTCTGCCAGAGCTTCGGTTTCCTCCCGTAATCGAACCTCGCTGTCAGCGAGTTCAGCGAGCGTCGCCTCGAGCGCGCGCGTTGAAGCTAGTCGTGCCTCAGCAAAGTACCCAAAGTAGCGCGCAACGCGCGCAACGCTGTTAGGGTCTTCTTGATTGAGCATGACTTTAAGTGGGCTGGTGGCGCCCATGCGCGCAGCCGCGCGAATGTGTTGTTTGACTTGAAGCAGCTCCTCATCCCGCTTCCGTATCAATTCACTTTTATTGTCCATCAATAAGTCGATTTGAGTTTGAGTCTCAGCTTCTTGTTGCTCGGTCGTGCGGAGTTCGGTGACTTGGCGAGAAACCGCCGCATCGGCTCTGGAAAGAGCCTGCTCTGTTTCGGTGAGCGCGGACCGAGAAGCGCGCCAAGTCGTCTCGATGTTCTTTAGTGTTTCCCGAAGCGCAGATAGTTCGTTTTCTACATCAGTCTCTTCAGAGGCGATCAGTGAGCCGACGAGACCAAGGTTGAGACACAACCAAGCAATAAGTGGCCGCATTACGGTCAGGCGCTAGGACGCTGCGTGCACGGTTGACGCGGGCGCGAGTAAATTTTGGCCGGTCATTTCTGCGGGTGAACTAAGATCCATCAAGTGGAGTAGCGTAGGCGCAATATCACTCAGCACGCCGCCTTCTCGAATCATGACGTCTTGATCCCCCACATAGAATAAGGGCACCAACTCGGAAGTGTGAGCAGTGTGTGGTTGTCCGCTGTCCATATCGAGCATGGATTCGCAGTTCCCATGATCAGCGGTGATCAGCGCTTGCCCTTTTGAATCTTGAATCGCTTGAACGACTTCGCCGATACACTGATCAAGGCATTCAACGGCCTCGATCGCAGCCTCAAGGTTGCCGGTGTGCCCGACCATATCGCCGTTGGCGTAATTACAAACAATGAGATCATATTGGCCTGATCGTATGGCACTTATAAGTTGTCTCGTTACTTCGGGTGCGCTCATTGATGGTTGCATGTCGTAGGTTTTGACATCCGGCGAAGGGATAAGCTTGCGATCCTCGCCGGGAAATGGGTTCTCCTCACCGCATGAAAAGAAAAATGTCACGTGCGCGTATTTTTCAGTTTCAGCAATTCTGAGCTGAGTTTTCTCGTTGCTAGCAAGGTACTCGCCTAAACCGTTCCTGGGTCGCTCGGGAGGGAACGCCACCGGTAGGCCAAACTGCTTGGAATACTCCGTTAAGCATACGAACTGAGCGAGCCGAGGACGGCTTTCCCGCTCGAACCCATCGAATGCATCAAGGGCAATCGCTTGAGTGATTTCGCGTGCTCGGTCGGCACGAAAGTTTGCAAAAATAACACTATCGCCTGACTTAATGGCTGGGCTCTCGGAAGATCCAACTATGATTGTCGGTTCCACGAATTCATCGGTTTCGCCTCGGTCGTAAGCAGCCTCCAGCGCCGTCAGTCCATCCGGATACCGGAACGAAGCCTTGCCTTCGGTGAGTAACTTGTAGGCTTTTTGTACGCGATCCCAGCGCTGGTCTCGGTCCATTGCGTAGAAACGACCGCACACTGAGCCAAGCCTTATATGATCGCGAGCTCCGATGTGATCGCTCAGTGCCTTAAGTGATTCTGCTGCCGATTGCGGTGGCACATCGCGTCCGTCTAAAAAGGCGTGGACCACGATGCGCAAAGCATTTTGTTGATCGGCGAGATCGATCAGCGCGAACAACTGGTCCTGATGACTGTGCACCCCCCCATCTGACAGCATGCCCAAAATGTGAACGGCGTTATCTGTTGCGTTGATGGCTGCCAGCAATGCATTGTTCTGATTGATTTTCCCATCTGCAATGGCCTGGTTGATCCTGGTGAAATCCTGGTGGACCACGCGTCCCGCGCCGAGATTCATGTGACCAACCTCAGAGTTACCCATTTGTCCTGCCGGCAATCCGACGTCTACTCCTGAACCCGAGATAAGTCCCGAGGGCCCTTTCCGTAGGCGGTCAATGTGGGGCGTGTGGGCTAACGCGATCGCGTTATTCTCGGTCTCTTCTCGGTGTCCGAAGCCATCAAGAATGATGAGGGTGGTGGCTTGCTTTTGATTCATAAGGCACTCAAACCAAAAGGCTTATTTTAGCGCGTTCTCGGCAGGCATGAAATAAAACGCGAATTTGTTCGTGCGGAGCTAGCCACTCATGCGTGTATAATCGCACCTTTTCGATGAGTAGCTCCCATGGATCGCTTCTTTGACTTTATTGGCAATCACCCGATTTTGGTGTCTGCGTTCTTGATTTTTCTCGTCGCGCTCATTGTGACGGAAAGGCGAAAGGGTGGGCAGAGCGTCACTACTCAAGAACTTGTAAGGATGACCAACCATGAGTCTGCGGTGTTGGTCGACCTGAGAGATCGTAATGAATTTTCTCGTGGACATATCACTGGTGCGATCAACGTCCCTTACTCGACACTATCTCAGCGAATAGAAGAGCTCCAAAAATATCGGGATAAGCCGGTGATTTTAGTTTGCAAGATTGGGCAGCACTCGAGTGCTGCAGGAAGCCAGCTGATTAAAGGTGGGTTCCAAGATGTCAGGCGATTGTCTGGTGGGATGACCGAATGGACGGGAGCTAACCTTCCAGTGGTCAAGGGATAGGAAATGGCTGAAGTTACAATATATACCACCCGGTTTTGCCCTTTTTGCATCCGCGCAAAAATGCTGCTTGAACATAAATCTCAAGCCTTTGACGAGATTCCTGTTGATGGTGATCCGATTCGCAGAACTGAAATGGAGTGTTTATCTGGGCGACACACCGTCCCACAGATTTGGATCAATCAGCAGCATGTGGGCGGTTGTGATGAGTTGTTTGCGCTAGAGGCAAACGGCGAATTAGATTCACTAATACAGGGGAACAACCATGAGTGAAGCAGACAGTCAGCAACCGAAATTCGCTATTCAAAGGGTTTACGTCAAAGACATCTCGTTTGAATCACCAGGCGCGCCCGAAACGTTTAGGATCCAAGGAAAGCCCTCAGTAAACCTTGATCTCAACACTAAGAACCAATCGCTGGAAGACGGGCTTTGGGAGGTGGTGCTGACGTTGACCATCACAGCCAAGGCAGAGGATGAGCGAACTCTCTATCTTGCTGAGGTGCAGCAGGCAGGAATTTTTGAGATCGCAGGACTTGAGGGCGAAATGACTGAGCAAACTCTCGCCAGTCTGTGCCCTAGCATTTTATTTCCGTACGCCCGGGAAAATATTGACAGTCTGATTACGAAGGGCACTTTCCCTCCGCTGATGCTCGCACCTGTCAATTTCGATGCGCTATACGAGCAAGCCAAGCTCGCGCGGGAGCGTCAGGACGCTTCGGTACAGTAGAGCGCGACCAGGGATTGTTGGGCTGGATTTAAGCCGCGCTCACTATTGGTAGTCTTTCGATTAATCAAAAATAGCGTGCTCTGATAGCGCTTTTTATGAGTATTGCACTGGTAATATTGACAGGGAAGGTCATTAGATTGTGCCCTCGCACCCAAATTGTCGCCACGCCTGAAAAGCAACAATAGCTACCGCGTTGGAGAGGTTGAGAGACCGACTACCCGGCTGCATTGGGATACGCATAACGTCGTCAAAGGCATTCGAAAACAGTAACGGTTCGGGGATGCCACGGGTTTCTGGTCCGAAAACGAGTAGATCATTCGTTTGAAAACTGAAAGAATCCAATCGAGCAGTCCCTTTCGTTGATATGCCGATGACCCGAGAGGGGTTAATGGCGCTAACGGCTGCGCTAAAATCTCGATGAATCTGAACGGCTGCGTACTCTTGATAGTCCAGGGCCGCTCGACGAAGCAGCTTTTCATCCATCGAAAAGCCGAGGGGTTCGATAAGGTGTAGCGGTACGCCAAAGTTGGCGCAAAGTCTAATGATGTTGCCAGTATTGGGTGGAATTTCGGGTTCAAACAGCGCAATTGAGAACATAGGAAGTCCTAGTCAGGATTTAGCCTTCGCTGGCATTTCCCTGATCCATCCCCAATTCTTGCATCTTCCGTGTCAGTGTGTTCCGGCCCCAGCCGAGTAGTAAAGAGGCATCCCTTTTGCGCCCGGCAGTCTCGTCAAGCGCTGCTTCGATCATGATTCGCTCAAAAAGGGGTTGGGCCTCTGCAAGTAATCCGTCACCTGAAAATGTTCGAGACTTCAGTTTTGCCTGCGCCCATTTTCTCAGCTGTCGATCCCAAAGTTGATCCGATTGCTCGGGTTGCTCTGAGTTCGAGCGTAATTCGAGCGGTAAGTCATCGAGCAATACCTCTCGTCCAGTTGCCATGACCGTGATCCAGCGAGAAAAATTTTCTAACTGACGTACATTCCCCTGCCAGGGAAGGCTGACGAGGAAATTCATCGTATCCTCGGGAATCACCTTCATCTCTTCCCCTAGTTCACGGGCCGCCTCAGCAAGGAAATGCTCTAGCAGCATTGGAATATCCTCGCTGCGATCATATAGATTAGGCAGGTGAATCCTGATCACGTTGAGGCGATGAAAAAGGTCTTCCCTAAAGCGATTGTCGCTTACTAGGGTTTCGAGGTTTTGGTGAGTGGCCGCAATTATCCTCACATCTGCCTCTAGCGGCTCATGGCCACCCACGCGGTAGTATTTCCCATCAGAGAGCACACGCAGGAGCCTGGTTTGGGCCTCCGCAGGCATGTCGCCAATTTCATCAAGGAAAAGCGTGCCTCCTCGAGCTTGTTCAAAGCGCCCGACTCGCGCTTGGTTGGCCCCAGTAAAGGCACCCTTTTCGTGGCCGAATAGCTCAGACTCGATCAAGTCCTGGGGAATCGCAGCCATATTGAGCGCAACAAAGGGTCCGTCTTTTCTCATGCTATGACGATGTAATGCATTGGCAACGAGTTCTTTACCCGTGCCGGATTGACCATTGATTAAGACGGTGACGTTGGACTTGGACAGGCGGCCGATGGCTCTGAAAACCTCTTGCATCGCCGGCGCCTTACCGATGATTTCAGCTGGCTGTTGCTGCGATGGTGCTGCCGGGTCTGACGTTGCTCTGGTGTGTTCGATGAGCGCACGTTTAACGATAGATACTGCCTCATCCACCTCAAACGGTTTTGGTATGTATTCGAAGGCGCCGCCTTGGATTGAGGCAACCGCACTATCGAGATCGGAGTGGGCCGTCATAACGATGACAGGAACGTCGGGGTGTTGCTCCCTTAGTCGCGATAGAAGCGCAAGCCCGTCCATACCGCCCATGCGAATATCGCTGACAACGACATCGGGTTGGCCTGAATCTATCTCCGTTAATAGAGCCTCAGCAGATTCAAAGCAGGTTACGCTGATCCCCTCTTTTGACAGTGCTTTGTCTAGCACCCACCGTATCGATTTTTCGTCGTCCGCAACCCAAACGCGATTGGCCGTACTCATGACTTGGCTATCTCCAAGGGAATAATGATGGTGAATTCAGTGTGTCCTGGCTCCGAATTGAGCTCGATGACACCTCTATGTTGATGGATGATCGTATGCGCCAGGCTGAGTCCTAACCCTGTTCCTGACGGGCGTCCCGATATCATGGGAAGGAAAAGATGGTCTTTCAGATGGGCAGGTATACCGGGTCCGTTATCGATGATTTGGATTCGCAATACGTTTCTGTGCCGAAGCCCAGCGATGGTGAACTGGCGTTCTGTCCTCGTCTTCAGCACCATCCGCGCGTTATCTCTATTGTCCATCGCCTGCATAGCATTGCGCAGAATATTGAGAATGGCTTGGAACATCAGGTCGCCGTCGATGAGCAGCACCGGAATGCTCGGGTCGTAATCTCGGGTGACTTCAAGCGGATAGTCCACCTCAAGCTCAATGAGGCGCCGCACTTTTTCCAGGATCTCGTGGATGTTTCCTGGCGCCATTGTTGAGGGGGTGTTGGGGCCAAGCATGCGGTCAACCAGTGTTTTTAGTCGATCGGTTTCCTCGATGATGATCTCGGTGTATTCATTGAGACTTGGATCAGGTAGTTCTGCGGCAAGGAGTTGCGCCGAGCCTCGTATTCCCCCCAGAGGGTTTTTGATCTCGTGTGCCACCCCACGCATGATTTGCCTAGTCGCAGCCTGTTGTTCGCGAGTAAGGGCATCTCGGTCGATTCGTAAATAGCGGTCGATGGGAGTGAGCTCGATAAGCAGCCTCGGCCACTCGTTATCTGAGATTGGCGTGATCGTGAAGTCAACGGTAACGCTACTCGATCCCGCAAGGTGGATTTGGTTCTGTCTTTTGGTGTAGATCTGGTCCGTTTGGAGAGACTCGTACAGCAGAGACTCGATGTCTTTCCAGCCAGGAAGTTTGGATGGAAGCTTTTGCCCAAGTACCTGTTTTTCGGATAGGTCGAGCAGGCTTTCGGCAGCCTGATTAATGAGTATGACCTCCAGCTCATGATTCAAGAGCACGATAGCAGTATTCAAGCTATTAATTACCACTTGTTGCACAGGCTCAGACCCAGGTGAGGTTGTCGCGTTAGTATCGGATATCGCGTGAAAGTTCATTACTAGAAAGCAGCAAAATCCGCACCAATTCGAGATCGAGCTAACCCCTTCGTATCCCTGTGAAACGGGGGTTAAGCGATCCTTGGGCTATATTACCGCACCATTATGGTGCGCACTACTAAGCTCGCTGTGGTAAATACCTTCGTACATCGAGAAAGCCTGTAGTTCAGCCACCAACAATGGCGGTTTTTTTGCTATGGGTGAGGACCAATTCTAATCAATGCTGCCCTCTCGATGCATCGTATGAAAAACCCCCACGTTCAGGCGTGAGCCGCTGCAAACAGCTTGCTACACATCCTATTCTTGGCTTCATTATGGAGGCAAAGCGCTAATGATTGGTTCCAATCCGAGTCAATGGCTAGCGCTAATCTATTAGGTAGAGAGCGTCAAAGCGTTCGAAAGATGACGAAGGTCCAATCGTTTACCACTTTACAGGCGGAGAAAGGGAAATAAAAAAAGGGAGGCGTATGCCTCCCTTTTTCGCTTTGCCAATGCTAAGCCAAGAAGGCTTGAGATTAAGCGAGCGCCTCTTTCGTTGTTTGGATGATAGCTGCCGACACTTTGTAAGGATCTGCATTGGATGCGGTCCTTCTGTCTTCAAGTCGACCTTTCCAACCATCAACGACCGTAGACACCGGGATACGAATGCTCGCTCCACGATCTGAAACGCCGTAAGAGAACTGGTCGATGGACTGTGTTTCGTGCTTGCCGGTCAATCGTTCTTCGTTGTGAGCGCCGTAGACACTCATGTGACGCTCAATGTTCTTACCAAAATTCTCGCAAATCTTTGTGAAAATTGATTCGTCTCCTTCATCGCGCATAGCGCCGTTTGAGAAGTTAGCGTGCATACCTGAACCGTTCCAGTCGGTGTCGCCCAGCGGTTTGGGATGGTAGTTGATCGCAAAACCGTACTTTTCCGCAGTTCGTTCTAGAAGGTAACGAGCGATCCAGATTTGGTCGCCAGCACTGTGGGCGCCTTTGGCGAATATTTGAAATTCCCACTGCCCGGCAGCGACCTCGGCGTTGATGCCTTCTACGTTCAAACCCGCTTCCAAACAAAGGTCTAAATGCTCTTCTACGCAGTCCCGACCATAGGCATTTTTAGCACCAACGCTACAGTAGTAGGGCCCTTGTGGCCGAGGGTAACCGCCTTCTGGAAATCCTGGCGGCAAGTCAGTCTGTGGGTCCCACAAGAAGTATTCTTGTTCGAATCCGAACCAGAAGTCTGCGTCATCGTCATCGATGGTCGAGCGGCCGTTTGAAACGTGAGGCGACCCGTCGGCATTCATCACCTCGCACATCACCAGGTAGCCATTGTTTCGATCAGGGTCTGGATAGATCGCGACCGGCTTCAACAGGCAATCAGAACTACCACCGTCTGCTTGTTCCGTGGAACTGCCGTCAAAGACCCACATGGGGCAGTCAGCCAGGTCACCTGAGAAATTTTCGCGAACCATTGTTTTACTGCGTAGACTTTGGGTGGGCATGTACCCATCCAGCCATAAGTATTCAAGCTTTGCTTTCATATTGTGTGTCTTCCTCCAATACGGTGGGCGGGTCGCGTCATCGCCGATCCCACGGTTAGGTAATTACTTTGGGCCATGACGCGTGTATGGCCGATACCATTCAACCTCTGCCCAGAGCAAAGAGAATTCTGGCAGTCGAACGCGCTGGCAATTCAGCATAAAGAGGACAGCAACTAATATGCCAGACCAAGTCTAAGTAAAAACTCTCGAAATATCAGTTGCTTAACATTTTTTAGAGACAGAGCAGGTCTAAGGATCTAAGTTATAGCACCAAAATAGCGCATATTTTAACTTTAAAGCACTAATTTAGAGCATTAGCAAAGGCCTAGTGTATGGCGTGAGCGATTTCGGTGCGTCGCTTTTTTAAAGAGGCATCCCGCAGGCTTAACTAACCTTGGGCTTGAATGATTCGGCTAGGACTGTAGGAGATGAAGCGAAAGGTTCTACTTTCGCCTAAAGCATAGTGATCTGTCCGGTATTGCCGTTTCGTAGCGCTCCTTTTCCGGTGGGCTTTCAGTATAATGCGCGCCGTCTTGGGGACGCGCCTATCATTCGAGTGTTTTAACTATGTCGGTACCATTACGAAATATCGCGATTATCGCGCACGTTGACCATGGTAAAACCACCTTGATTGATAAATTGCTCGCCCAGTCCGGCGTTCTTGCTCGAGGTGAGGACGAGACCGAACGCTTAATGGACTCCAACGAATTGGAGCGTGAGCGAGGCATCACAATTCTTGCAAAGAACACGGCGCTTGATTGGAAGGGTGTGCGCATTAATATCGTCGATACTCCAGGACACGCAGACTTTGGTGGCGAGGTCGAGCGAATTCTTTCCATGGTCGATTCTGTGTTGTTACTGGTCGATGCGGTCGAAGGTCCCATGCCCCAGACTCGTTTTGTTACCCAAAAAGCGTTCGAAAACCGGCTGAACCCCATCTTGATGGTGAACAAAGTTGATCGTGATGGCGCGCGACCCGATTGGGTTGTTAACGAGGTATTTGAACTCTTTGATCAGCTGGGCGCGACAGAGGAACAACTTGATTTCCCGGTGGTTGTTGGATCGGCGATCGAAGGTCGAGCGGGTCCTACCGTTGATGAGCTCGGCGATGATCTGTCGTTTCTGCTCGATTTAATCGTTGGTCACGTCTCGGAACCCAATGTGCAGGTAGAAGGACCGCTGCAAATGCAGATTAGTGCGCTGGATTACAATAGTTACGTTGGCCTCATCGGGCTCGGTCGCATCAAGCGGGGTCGAGTGCATCGGGGAATGCCGGTCTCCGTCGTCGACCGGGTGGGAGAAATTCGTCGAGCTAAGGTCCTACAAGTAATGGGTTTTTCGGGGCTTCAGCGGGTGGAGCAGGAGGAGGCGTTTGCCGGTGACATCGTGAGCGTATCTGGTATCGAGGGTTTATCTATCTCAGATACGATCTGCGAACCTGAAGCAGCTGAAGCGTTACCGGCGCTTAAGGTCGACGAACCCACGATCTCAATGACTTTCCAGGTTAACACGTCTCCTTTCGCAGGTCGGGACGGCAAGTTTATTACCAGCCGTAACATCCGTGACCGGCTAGACCGAGAGCTCCAGTACAACGTGGCCCTGCGGGTAGCTGATGGAGATTCTCCTGATAAGTTCATCGTCTCAGGGCGAGGGGAATTGCATTTGGCTGTGCTCATCGAGACCATGCGCCGCGAGGGGTACGAGCTTGGGGTATCGCGCCCCGAGGTTATTACGAAAGAGGTGGCCGGCGAGGTGCATGAACCTTTCGAGCAGCTCAGTCTCGATATTGAACAGGCGCACCAGGGCGCGCTGATGGAAAAAATCGGTGAGAGGCGAGGGGTGCTAAATAATATGCAGCCTGATCACAATGGCAGAGTTCGTTTGGACTTTATCATTCCCACTCGCGGACTGATTGGATTTAGAGGAGAGTTCCTAACACTCACTTCTGGGACGGGCTTGATGGCCAGCGTTTTTGATCACTATGGACCAAAGATCAACGAAGAGCTGAGCGCAAGACATAATGGTGTGCTGGTATCGATGGTCTCTGGTAAAAGTTTGGCATTTAGTCTTTACAACCTTCAACCGCGAGGTCGCCTCTTTATTAATCCGAATGAAGAAGTTTACGAGGGCATGATCATTGGGCTGCACTCAAGAGGGAATGATCTGCCGGTTAATCCAACAAAGGGTAAGCAGCTAACCAATATTAGGGCGGCCGGCAGCGATGAAAACATCGTGTTGACACCACCTGTGCAATTTACGCTCGAGCAGGCGATTGAGTTTTTGGATGATGATGAATTAGTCGAAATTACGCCCAACCATATTCGTTTGCGAAAAAAACTACTCACGGAAAATGAGAGAAAACGCGCGAATCGCGCCAAGGGAAAAGACGCCTAGATGCTCTCGCACTACCTGGATGTCAAACTTTTTGATCAGCAGACGCAAGATGTTAGCCGAGCACCTGTGATGGTGGGTCCGTTTCGATGAAGGCGCTGATACAGCGGGTTGCTAGAGCCAAGGTGTCGGTTCAACACGAGGTCGTTGGTGAAATCAGCGCTGGCTTACTCGTATTACTTGGCATTGATGCTAGAGATAGTGAGTCGATAGCGGATCGATTGGCTAGCAAGGTGGTTAATTACAGAGTATTTGCTGACCACGCAGGGCACATGAATCAAAGCGTGCAAGATATCGCGGGAGAGCTGTTGGTGGTGTCTCAATTTACCCTCTCGGCTTCGACCAAAAAGGGGCTTCGGCCCTCGTTTTCATCCGCTAAAGCACCCGATCTCGCAGAGCCTTTGTATGAGTATTTCGTTACGCGCGCCAGCGAGGTGGTCGATGTGCGAACTGGACGATTCGGTGCCGACATGCAAGTCGAGCTCGTCAACGATGGGCCTGTGACCTTTCTGCTCGAGGCGATCTAATAAGTATTCGAAGTAGCCTGGTCTGAATGGCTTCTTAGGTACATGGTGCAGCCACAATCCGAGCCACGAACAGAGCTACAAGTACGCTACAACTGCAAACACATCTACATCCGCAGAATCACGCAAGTCGGGGGAGGGTGTTATTCCTTCAGTCAGCAGATGCTTCTGAGTTTTCATTCTTTCCTGTCAGAATAATGGAGAAGATGATGCCTGCTTCGAATAGTAGCCACATGGGTACGGCGAGTAGTATCTGTGAGACAACGTCTGGTGGCGTAAGCAGCATGCCGACGATGAAGCATCCTAAAATAACGAATGGACGCTTTTTGCGAAGGCTCTGTGGTGTGGTTGCACCTGTCCAGACGAGTAGCATGGTCGCAATTGGTATCTCGAAGGCGAGTCCAAACGCAAAAAATAGTTTGAGCACAAAGTCTAGGTAACGATTGATGTCAGTCATGATCGTGACGCCCTCGGGCGCGACCCCTGTGAAAAAAGCAAACACCAGTGGAAAGACCACGTAGTAGGCGAAGGCGATACCTGCATAGAACAAAAGGATGCTTGATGTAAGTAAAGGGAAGGCGACCCGCTTCTCGTTTGAGTAAAGGCCCGGCGCGATAAAAGCCCAAATCTGATGCAGGATATAAGGCATGGCAATAAAAATCGCCGACACCAGTGACAGTTTAAATGGGGTCAAAAAGGGCGAGGCCACCTCAGTGGCGATCATTGATGTCCCTTCGGGAAGATAGGCGCGCAGAGGGCTCGATAGATAAATATAAAGATCGTTGGCGAAGTAAAAGAGTGGAAGGAAAAGCACACCTACGGCCATCATGCCTCGGAGCAATCGACTTCGCAGTTCGATGAGATGTTCGACCAAGGGTTGCCCTGGGTCCGAATCAGGGGAGTTAGGGCTCGCGGATTGATCGTTCATTCGGAGATGTTGCTTGTAATTCACTACTGCCGCTAGCGCTGCTACCAGCACGGCTCGCTTTCATGGCGCTGCTCGCCTCATGGGCAAGACTATCAATTTCCGCATTGGTTTGGGCAATGGCTGCCTTGGAGCGCTCTATTTCTTTGAGGATAGCTTCATTATGAAGCTGCTGGCGGATTTCGTCGGCGCCAATGCCCTGCTCGATATCACGACGAATATCCGAGAAGCCTCTACGGAATCGACCTATCCATAACGCGATGGTCCGCATGGTGCTCGGCAACTGATCAGGGCCAATCACTAGCAAAGTCACGACGCCAATGAGGAGGAGTTCGGGAAATCCGATGTCGAACATGGGACTTGGGCGCTATTTCTGCTCAACGGAAGGAGACTCGGTAGTTGTCTCTTTCTCCTCCGGGGACTCCGTCTTTGCGGTTGTTGTATCGTCTGTAACAGCGCTCCTAAACCCCTTGATGGCGCCGCCCAAATCGGTACCGATGTTTTTCAGTTTTTTTGTTCCAAACACCAATAGAATGATAACGAGAATGATCATCAATTCAGTGATACCAAAAGACATGGCGTTCTCCTATTCGCTCACACTTTTACGAGCACTTTTCTCATCGAGACCTGAGGTTCCTGCTCTCCGCTCAAGCTCGGATAGCACGTCAGCGTAATCTACGTCTGCATGGTCTAAGAGCACCATGCAATGAAACCAGAGGTCTGCCATTTCCGCGACGATCGACTGTTGCTCGCTGTCTGCATCCGAGGATGTTTTGGCTGCAAGGATGACTTCCGTCGCCTCTTCGCCTATTTTCGCTAATATTTTATCGAGTCCCTTGTGATTCAGCTGCGCAACATAGGAGGTACCTGGTTCGGCGTTCTTTCTTGACCGAATGGTATCTGCCAATGTTCGCAGTGTGTCAGTCATCCTTGTAAATCTCGCTTGGATCCTTAAGAACCTCGAGGTCATCCTGCCAGGTTTGGCCTTGCAACACTCTAAAAAAGCATGAGGATCTGCCTGTATGGCAGGCGATGCCGCCTACTTGATCGACGAGTAATAGTAGCACATCGGCATCGCAGTCAAGGCGGACCTCTTTGACGTGCTGGACATGCCCGCTTTGCTCTCCCTTGTGCCAGAGTGCTTGTCGTGATCTCGAGAAATAGTGGGCCTCACCGGTTCGGAGTGTTTCGGCTATCGCGTTTCGGTTCATCCACGCGACCATGAGCACTTCTTTGGTGGCTGCATCTTGGGCGATGGCAGGGAGTAGTCCTCGATCATCGAACTTGATTTCATCTAGATAAGCATCGGTTTGATTCATTTCGGTCTGATTCCTCGAATGAGAAGTGCGGCGATGATTGCGACCGAGCCGAGGGCGCTTCGCCAAACGCTAAGCGAACCAGGCTCACTTGTAAGCGCGGGTAAGAAACAGAGCAAAGACAAGCCTAACAGAAACATGGAATAGCGCCGATATCGATCGGTTTGGCGTGAGCGAGCAAGGGCCGCTTGCAGATTCGTCAATCGGTCCTCGAGTTGCCGATTTGCCATCAAGATCTGCTCAATGCGTCTTGGCGCTTTGATGATCTGTTCTGGAAGTTCGGGGCCCTCTGTCAAGAAGAGCGGCACCAGACCCTTGATCCGCTCCAGATGTGCGCTGGGGCTTTTTCGGTCAGCCATCCATTGATCTAGAAACGGTTTTGCTGTTTGCCAAAGGTCGAGCTCGCCGTGGAGCTGCCTGCCAATCCCCTCGATGTTGAGTAATGTCTTTTGGAGAAGTACCAGTTGCGGCTGAATTGACATATTAAAGGTCTGGGCTGCTTGGAACAAAGCGACTAGTAGCTTGCCGAATTCAATCTCGGCCATGGGTTTACCAAAAAGGGGTGCACAAGTTTGCCTGATTACAGCCTCCATTTCGGTCGGGGAAGTGCTCTGAGGCCCCCAGCCACTTTCGATATGAAGCGAGGCAACCGCGCTATAGTCCTCATTGAAAAAAGCAACTAGGTTTTTGGCGAGATAATTTCTGTCTTCACGAGTCAGTTGTCCAATGATGGCGCAATCAAGTGCGATGTAAGTTGGATTCTCGGGGTCCTGGTGGTTTACTAAAATGTTGCCGGGGTGCATGTCTGCGTGGAAGAAGTTGTCCTCGAATACTTGTGTGAAAAAAATTTCCACTCCTAATTGCGAAAGTTTGGACAGATTGACGTGGTTATCCTTCAGGGTGGTAAGGTTGGTGACGATGGTGCCGTGCACTCGCTCCATTACTAGAAGCGAGTCACTTGAATATTCTCGATACATCAAGGGGACATAGAGCTTGCCCCGAGGTAGCCAAAAGTCACGAAGACGCTCAGCATTATCAGCCTCTCTTGTAAGCGAGGTTTCGGCCAGGATGACTTGCCGGTAATCGCTAAGCACTTGGGTCAGTTTTAGTCGATAAGCATCCTTCCACGATGCATTGATCCAATTGAACATGGTTTCTATTCGATTCAGATCCTGTTCGACAGCCGCTTTGATATTTGGCCTGAGTACTTTGAGCACCACGGCCTCTCCGGTTTTGAGTGTCGCGCCATAGACCTGCGCAATGGAAGCCGACGCCATCGGCGTCGCATCAACCTGTGAGAATACGGATCCAACGGGCTGTCCGAGTGACGCTTCGATGAGGCTAATGGCGACCTCATGCTCAAAAGGCGGGACTTGGTCTTGAAGTGTGCTGAGCCCTTCAATGACCTCGTCAGGAAAGAGGTCTCTTCGAGTCGAAAGAAGCTGCCCGACTTTAATAAAGGCTGGCCCAAGCTCGACCAATGCAGACGCAAGGTCCTTACCAGCATTTAGTGAGGGTGCGGGCAATAGCCTCAAGGGGAAAATCAGAATGGTTATCCAAAGGGGCCTCGCATCAGTCGGAATGAGCCGATCGAGGCGGTGTTTAACCAGAACCCAAATCAGCTGAAAGACTTTAATCATGGGAGTCGTAGCCGCTTGCTAACGGCGCTCAGGGTCGGGATTTGAGGCAGACCCAGAAGCTGACTGAGCTTTACGCAAAGGAGCCTCTCCAAAGTGAATGGCTGCGGCCCCCCCCAACAGATTATTGAAACCGACATGGGTCAGTCCGGCATTGCGCATCATGTTGGCCAGAGTTTCTTGATTCGGATGCTTATCGATAGATTCGACCAGGTACTGATAGGGCGATCCATCGCCAGTGACCCACTTCCCCACTTTTGGCCAAAGGGACTGAAAAAATGTGTACGCCGGTTGGGCTACTTTCGAGGTCATCTTAGAGAACTCGAGCACAACAAGACGAGCTCCTGGTTTGAGTGCTTGTGTCATCGCAGCCAATGCAGCGGGTTTATCGGTGACGTTGCGAAGACCAAAGGCCATGGTGATGCCGTCTACGGTTCCGGACTGAATGGGTAGCTTTTCCGCATCCGCAATGACGAACTGCGTATCAGCGTGTCCTTGGTCTAGCAGTCGGTCACGGCCAACTCTGACCATTTCATCGTTGATGTCGAGCAATATGACTTGGCCGGTTGGTCCCACACGCTCCTTCAATAAGGCAGCAAGGTCGCCAGTTCCGCCCGCGATATCTAGGACGGTTTGTCCCTTTTTTGCTCGCACGAGCTCAACCGCCATACGTTTCATAATACGATGGGTGCCAAGAGACATGAGATCGTTCATGACGTCGTATTGCTCTGCCACTTGCCGAAAGACATCACCGACTAGTCCGGCCTTCTCAGAGGTTTTGACTTCTCGGTAACCAAAGTGTGTCGTGTCTTCGTTCATTTTCGGTGTCTAAATTGGTGGTTTTCTTTGTCGATTAGATTCTAACTATCGATGGCCGCTCTGACATACGAAACTGCTCGCGCGGGACCGAAGGTGCGAGGTTCTGAAGCTATCTACCGGTAGCGTTTCCAGCATTTCGACGATATCAAAAGGAAGGTTAGCGTCACTGCCTTATTGACCAAGTGGCATCGTTCTGAATGTTATCCCTTGAAGAGTACTGCTGGATCGCGCGATAGTCCCTGATCTTTCAGGGCCTCCAGATACCTTAACCAGTTCTCCTCATGATTGTCACATAGCTCCCGAAGATATGGCCAGCTGTAGATTCCTGTGTCATGGCCGTCTGAGAAAACAATTCGAATTGCATAATGCCCCATGGCCTGGATGTCATTGAATTGAACGTTGCGCTTCCCATACTGAAGGACGGCTTGACCTGGACCATGACCTTGGACCTCTGCCGAAGGCGAGTGTACTCGCAAATATTCTGCGGATAATCGAAAAGCGCCTCCAAGGTAGACCAGTTCAAGATCGGCGCTCTTGCGGTGGATTTTGATAGATTCAGGGCGCATAACTTGGACGGCTCATTGAGTGAGGCAACAGGAAGCAAAAAACAGTGCTAAAGAATAAAGCGGTTAAGGTCCTCGTTCCCAGCGACATTGGCAAGCTTTTCATCGACGTAGGCGGCATCTACACGAATGGTTTCGCTAGCTTGCTCGCCGGCGCTAAACGATACTGACTCGAGCAGTCGCTCAAGCAAGGTATGAAGGCGCCTAGCGCCAATATTTTCAACGGATTCATTGACCTGCCAGGCGATCTCCGATATCCGAGTAATGGCGCTTGGTTCAAATTCAAGGTCAACATTTTCTGTGCCAAGTAACAGGCTGTATTGCTCGGTCAAACTAACGTTTGGTTCCGTTAATATTCGAGCGAAGTCGCTCGCGTTTAGCGGGGCAAGCTCTACGCGGATTGGCAATCGGCCCTGCATCTCCGGAATTAGATCCGAGGGCCGAGACAAGTGGAAAGCTCCAGATGCGATGAACAGGATGTGGTCTGTGTTGATCACCCCGTACTTGGTCGATACATGACTGCCCTCGATTAAGGGTAGAAGATCGCGCTGTACACCTTCTCGTGAGACATCTGCGCCACCTCTTTCGGCAGATTTCGCAATCTTGTCGAATTCGTCAATGAATACGATGCCGGTTTGCTCCACGGCCGAAACCGTCGAGGTGCGAATATCGTCCTCATTGACCAATTTGCTGGCCTCTTCCTGCTCCAGCAGCTTCAGTGCCTCCCCAATTTTGAGGGTTCGACGCTTGCTTTGTGTGGGCGAGAGAGAGGAGAACATGCTCTGCAATTGATTGGTCATCTCTTCCATTCCCGGAGGAGTCATGATCTCCACACCTACTTTGGGTAGTTGGATATCAAGCTCGATGTCCCGATCATCCAGCGCGCCTTCTCTAAGCTGCTTTCTCAGTAACTGCCGTGCTGCGCCATCCTTGTCCTCAGGACTTGGCTTGTCGCCTCGCGCGACCGGGAGTAGTTCGTCTAGGATTCGCTCTTCCGCAAGATCCAGAGCCCTATGTCTGACAGCTTTGGTAGCCTGATCGTTAAGCATTTTGTATGCGGCTTCGCAAAGGTCCCGGATAATAGACTCAACGTCACGCCCTACATAGCCGACCTCGGTAAATTTTGTCGCCTCAACTTTGATAAAAGGTGCGTCTGCTAGAGCGGCTAACCGTCGCGCTAACTCTGTTTTTCCAACACCAGTTGGTCCAATCATGAGGATATTCTTCGGAGAAATTTCCTCTCGAACGTCGTCCGGGAGTTGCTGTCTGCGCCAGCGATTCCGAAGCGCGATGGCTAGTGCACGCTTGGCCTCATCCTGTCCAATAATGTGCTTGTCGAGTTCGTGAACAATTTCGCGAGGCGTCAGCGTCGTCATGGTGGTTCGTGCTCCGACGCACTTAAGGTCTCAATGGTTTGAGTTGAATTGGTGTAGATGCAAATATCGCTCGCGATGCTTAGTGCCTTCCGCACGATCTCTTCTGCTGGTAGGTCCGTGTTGTTATTAAGGGCAATGGCGGCCGCGCGCGCGTATTCGCCGCCTGAACCGATCGCCATGACGCCATCTTGGGGCTCAATCACGTCGCCCGTGCCTGTGACGATAAGGGAATGACTTTGATCGGCGACGATCAATAATGCTTCAAGCTGTCGAAGCATTTTATCGCTCCGCCAATCTCTTGCTAATTCAACCGCAGCCCGTTGCAAATGTCCCTGGTGAGCTTCTAACTTTGATTCAAAGCGCTCAAACAGGGTGAAGGCATCAGCGGTACCGCCCGCGAATCCAGCAATGACCTTGCCATTAAACAGCGGACGAACTTTCCTTGCGTTCCCTTTGAGCACTGTATGACCTTGGGTGACCTGTCCATCGCCACCGATGGTGACTTCCCCCCCTTTCCTGACCGACAAGATGGTGGTCCCGTGGATTTCTTGCACGCTATGGTCTCCGGCTTGTCATAGTTGAGTTCATCGATATATGCACGATGGGGTCAGAGATTTTAGAATTCAACCGTCTCGGTCGCCGGTGGTTTCTGTGCCTGCGATCGGTTTGCTTGATGGGGTTCGCCTAGTGAGTGGCATGGATTCGAATTCGTTAGCGGCGAGAAGGGCTTGAGCTCGATTCAGTTCGACCTGTGATTCAAAGGGGCCCAGCATGATCCTGTGCCAGGTGGTCTGGTCGATTTGCTTCTTCTCAACCGATGGTGAGAGTCCAAGTAGCAGCAGTTCGGCGCGCCGCAGGTCTGCATCGCTAGTGGTTGGAAAAGATCCCACTTGGAGATAGTAGATTACCGTTGAATCGGCCGTCATTACCATGGGCTGCTGATACCCGCCCACCGTGGCGACCTCTGCTTTTGGGAAGAGGTCGTAGAACGACCAATCGATGGTCTCGTTCATCCGTTGACTGGTTTCCTCGCCGAGTTGACTGACCTCTTCGAGGTAGGTTTCGGGCGCCGAGACTTTAGGCCACAAGAGGAAAGCGCCGGTGGCGGAGATTAGACCGACGAAGACACCCGTGACGAACCCCAGTTTGGTTGACCCCTGAGGATCAGATATAGCCCTAACGCGAGTCGCTTGTTGTTGATTAGGTCGTCTTGCCATGGGGACAGTTTAATTCAGATCAAGGGTAAGAAGGAATGTGTCCCAGGCCGTGGCTAGACCTGATCACTTGGATCAATATCGATGTTCCAGCGTAATGATCGTTCGGCATTGGCTCGCAGCCAGTGTTGGGCTTTAAGAAGCACTTGCTGTCTTTCTCGGATGCGTGCGGCACTCACCAAAATTTGAGAGCGGTACCACCTATTTCGACGCTCCATAAGCGGTGGGATCGGGCCCAGTACCTCACAGTCATGCCATGCCTCTCGCTTTGATCGATCAGAAGTCGCTTTGTCACTCGATGTCACGACCTGATTGCGCGCTTGTTTTAAACCTTGATTCAAATCGTCCGCCAACCGTAACAGCAGTTGTTTCGCCGCGCCACGAGTCATCGACTCAGCCCTGATGATGGCGAATTTTCTAAAGGGAGGTAGCGCTGCATTCTCGCGAGCGGCTAACTGCCATCTCGCGAATCCGTCATAGTCCCTTTTAACGATGAAGGACATGACCGGGTGCAAAGGCTGGCTAGTCAGCAGTTTGACGTCACCCTCTGCGAGGTCACGTCCGACGCGTCCTCCAGTTTGGAAGATTAACTGAGCAGTCCGCTCTACGGCACGGTAGTCACTACTCAGTAAACCTTGATCAGTTTCAAGCAGCAGGGCGAGCGCTAAATTCGGGAAGTGGTGACCCTTGGAGACTAACTGGGTCCCAACGAGGATGCAGGGCTTGCCTGTGTGAATCTCATCCGACATCGACTGGAACGCGCCTTGGGAGCGAGTGCTGTCGCCATCCAATCGATGAATGGGATGATCGGGAAATTCTGCGCGGAGCGCCTCCTCAATTCTTTGCGTTCCCTCACCGACTGGGCTGAGGGTGCTGTTGCCGCAGCCAGGGCATTGCACCGGAGGCATGATGCTTGCCGAGCAGTGATGGCAAACGAGCTTTTGGTCAAGCCGGTGTAGGGTCATGCGTGAGTCACAGTGTTCGCACTCCGCAATCCAATGACATTCGGTGCAAAAGAGCACCGGTGCAAATCCGCGGCGATTGATCATCACCAGGACCTGGCCACCCGCGCCCAGAGAAGATTCAATGAGCGCCGTCATTCGAGATTGGGTTGCTCTATCAAGGTGCGGTGTGGGTAGGGTCCATACCTCGTACTTTTCCTGACTGGCACCTCCAGCTCGATGGTTTAAGCGGATGTGTTGATATTTGCCAGTCAGGGCATTGTGATAGGACTCAAGAGATGGAGTTGCTGAGCCAAGAATGAGGGGAATGTCCTCGATCTGTGCTCGGACCACGGCGAGATCCCGCGCTGAATATCGAAACCCATCTTGCTGTTTGAAAGAAGAGTCGTGCTCCTCGTCGATCACGATCAAGCCGGGTCGCCGCATTGGCACGAACAGCGCGCTTCGGGTGCCAATGGCAATATGCGCCCGCCCTGAGCTGCAATCGAGCCAAGCTTGGAGCCTTTGTTGGTCGGTTAACCCGCTGTGAAAAACCACGATCGATGCTTCGAACCTTGCCTTAAATCGAGCAATCGTTTGAGGGGTGAGGGCGATCTCTGGAACCAGAACGAGTACTTGCTGATCCTTTGATAGACATTCCGCCATCCAGCGCAAGTAAAGCTCGGTTTTGCCGCTGCCGGTGACGCCTTGAACGAGCGTCGTTCCCGCCTGCATTATGTCGACGTGCGCTAACGCCGATTTTTGCTCGTTTGTCAGTAAGGGTAGAGGTTCTCTTACTATCAATGGCAAAGAGTAGGACGATTCCTCTTCAGTCTCAATGATTAGTCCCTTCTTGATCAGGCTCCGCAAGGCTTCACGAGATAGGCCGTGAAAGCTGGCCTCTCGCGCTTCAATGGAGCCTAGCTGAAGCATCGCCTCACACACTTTGAGCTGTTTGGGTGCTCGAGACAAGAGGTCGGCGAAGGGTAGTGTTTGGTCCGCCAACCTCAACACGAGGCGGGATATTGATTTTGATTGGCTTTTTCTGAGTACAGTTGGGAGCGCCGCAGCTAGCACCTCGCCAATTGGATGGAGATAATACTGAGCGGCCCACCTGCAGAGTTCAACAATCCGTGGATTGAGCGATGTTTCAGCAGGGAGAACGTCAAGGATTGGTTTGATTTGAAAACTGGGGCTGGTTGAGTCCTTCGATGCTTGGCTATCTAGGACTACGCCAATTACTTCTCTACCTGAGAAGTTCACACGCACGCGATGGCCGATTTCAACCGCTTGCTTAGATCGATAGGAAAACGTTTGATGAAGTGGTGCAGGTATAGCGACCTCGACATTAAAGCTCTGATTAGTGTGCGTCGATTGGCTCATTCTGCGGTTGATTTCGTGATGGGCTCTGCTATTATTTGCGCCCCCAACGGGGAGACGACCTCGAGGAAATATCATGAAAGCCGACACCCATCCGCAGTATGAGAATGTCACAGCCACCTGTAGCTGTGGAAATGTCATTCAGACGAAGTCGACGTTGTGTAAGGATATCTCAATCGAGGTTTGTTCGCAGTGCCACCCGTTTTATACCGGTAAGCAGAAGACGATTGACTCAGCGGGTCGTATCGATCGGTTTAACAAACGTTTCCGTCGGGGCGCCGCAAACGGCTAAGCGAACCACTTATGGTCTTCGTCTTAACCTGTAGACAGACGGAAAGGGCTGTCGAGGCATGCTCCTATAGAGGCTAGTAGTGGTTGCTTGAACTCACCGGCTGAACAGCCGATAGAAGAAGCAAGCACCAAGCTTAAAAGATCTGTTCAATCGTCGCCTGCTCTCCGAGCACTCCCTCATCAGCGATAGCGCGTGGCGCCATTTCCGATCTGAAGAATTCGAATTTACCATTCTTGTCCTCAGGCAAAGTGCGTTGACCGGTTTGAGGATTGATCTTGATGGAAACGAGACCATCTGGCAGTGCCGATGACCTGGGTTGTTCCTCGGGCCAGGCAGCTCTGGCAAATTCGATCCATGTTTCGATGGGTGTGGTCGAGCCCCATTCCCTGTTTCCTACCGGGCTATTGTCTGGGAAACCAGCCCAAGCTGTGGCGACAAGGTTCTCGTTGTAACCCGAAAACCAAAGATCAGCATCGTTAGTGGTGCCAGTTTTACCCATGATGTCGTCCCTGCCAAGTTCCCGCAGGATTTTTCGGCCGGTGCCCTTTTTGATGGTGTCGTTTAGGATGCTGTTGACAATAAATGACACTCGGGGATCAATCACAGGAGCAGCGTCTCCATCCTCTCGTCGCCCTATCTCGCCCAAGTCCAAATTGATGCTACCCGCTTCATTGATGGAGCTAACTGATTCGATAAAGTAAGGCGAAACCCTAGAACCACCGTTGGCGAAAATTGCGTACCCCGCCGCAATTTCCAGTGGCGTTGTGGCAATCGTGCCGCCACCAAAGGCGATCTGCACGTTCCTCGGAAACATCGCGGGCTCAAACCCGAAACGGGTCATATAGCCAATAGCATTATCAATTCCCAAATCTAAAAGAACACGCAGCGATGCAAGGTTGACGCTACGATAAAGCGCCTCTCTTAATGTCAGCGTGCCCTTGAAGTCACTGCCAGAGTTTTTCGGACGATACTTTTCTTCAAGTTCTCCACCATCAAGCACTACCGGGGCATCGTTGTACAAGCTGGCCGCAGTTGCGCCCTCTTCAATAGCGGCCGCGTAATAAAACGGCTTGATATTGGATCCCGGTTGGCGCTTCGCCTGAATCGCGTGATTGAATTGCTTGAGATTGAAGTCGTAGCCGCCCGCTAGCGCTCTAACAGCGCCAGATCGTGGCTCGATAGCGACCAGTGCTCCCTGAATGTTGGGAACTTGTCCTAGCCGCCAATCATCGCCATTTCGCTCCACTCGGATAAGGTCGCCCGGCCGAGCAATGTCGCTCGCTGATCGCGGCGCTGGCCCTCGGCGATCAGCATCGATGTAGGGTCTCGCCCACTTAAGAGCGGGCCACAGAACGGTTACCTGTTGACCGTCCCTAGTGATGGCGGTGAGTGTTTTTTCTGTCGCATCAATGACTAGCGCGGGTATTTGATCACCTAAGGTGATCTCATCTTCCAGCGCAGCGGCTACCCGCGAAGGAATATCGGCCGGCTGAATCTCGGAGCTATCAAGACGGATGCGTTGTCTTTTCTCCGGGCCGCGATACCCATGCCGTCGGTCGTACTCATTGAGTTTGCGAGTGAGCGCTTCTTCCGCGGCCTTTTGCATTTGGCTATCCAGCGTCGTCTGCACGATCAAACCAGTGGAATAGGCCTCGCGACCAAAGCGTTTGAGAATATCGGTGCGGACTTGCTCTGCGACATAGAGGGCTGAGAGTTCGATTTGCCGACTGTATACTTGAGCGGTAATGGGTGCTCGCCTTGCTTCATTAAATGCACTTTGGGTAATAGACCCTTGATCCAACATGCGTCTAAGGATGAGGTTTCTGCGCGCAAGCGCTCTCGATGGTCCGTTGATTGGATTGCCTGCCTCAGGTGCTTTCGGTATGCCAGCGAGCATGGCCATCTGGGCTAAATTCAGCTCGCTGATGTCCTTGTCATAGTAGGTGTAAGCGGCTGCCTGAATGCCGTAAGCGTGTTTTCCAAAAGGGATCATGTTCAAGTAAAGGGTGAGAATCTCCTGCTTTGTCAATTCGCGCTCAAGTTTTATCGCAAGCAGCATCTCCTTGAATTTCCGGATAAAACGAACCTGACTATCACCCGATATATTCTTGACTAACTGCATCGTAATCGTCGACGCGCCGGTTTTTATCTCGCCAGCGTTGGCGACAAGTTGCCAACTAGCATTGAGCAAAGTGATGAGGTCTATTCCGCCGTGTTCGAAAAAGCGCTTATCCTCGGTATCCAAAATGGCGTTTATGAATTGTGGTGGAATGTCCTCGTACTCGATGGGTATCAGCCGCTCGCCATACTCTTGGATGAGTCGGTTATCATTACTCAGGATTCTGAGCGGCGCTTTCAGGGCGACGTTCGTGAACGACGAGATTTCGGGAATTTGTGGATTGAGATAAAGAAAGGCAGCAGCGAGTCCCATCGCTACGGCGAAGAACAACGATGCGATAAGCCAACCGATCATTTTAAAAAAAATCAAAGTCGACTTACTCTAATCTGGCGCCAGGCACGAGCGGTACAGAGGGTAGTTGATATTCGATGCATTCGAATCAGGTTTTGATGCGCTTCGGTGATTATATCGGGCGAAACTTTTTCTAGGTAGCGTGAACTCGCTTAGTCTTGGCTTAAGGGTACCATCGCGTGGATGAGCGAGCAGTTGTGCCAGCGGCACGTCATGTCAATAGCATTGTCTATGAGGATGCCGTTTAGAGCAATTTCAAGTACTCTAGAGTCCGCACGCGATCGTTATGTTTCAGAGTCTTCAGGTAAAAGGGTTCCTTTAGCCTAGGGGAGCTTATCCCCTTGATTGGCCCGACCGACACTCGTACGATCGCTCGGTGGGGAGGCGCGAGTAATGTTTGAGATCCCCAGAAAAACACCGGTGCTTGGCGATCTGCCAATAGCAGGTCGATTATTCCGAAACTCAGCCAGAACCAATGATAAAGATGAGTTGCTTACTTTTATCATGCCTTGGATTATCCGTGAGGGCGTGGGCGTCCGTTAAATTGGGCGTGTTATGGAGTTAGTCGGATACGAGAGGCTGTCTCTTGTTGGACCCATGGCATCTGGGAAGACCACGCTTGGGCGGCTCCTCGCCCGTCAGCTAGGGCTTAAATTTATCGATTCCGATCATGAGATTGAGCGCCGAAATGGCGTCTCGGTAGCTACTATTTTTGATATCGAGGGAGAAGACGCATTCCGCGATCGAGAGGAGCGAGCCATCGATGAGTTGATGGATCGGAAAAGAGTGCTGGTAGCGACCGGCGGAGGAGTCGTCCTTCGCGAGGCTAATCGGGTTCGGCTCAGGCAGAAAAGTCTCGTTTTGTTCCTTAATCCCGACCTTGAGACTCAGATTAAACGAACGCTGACTGATCGAAAGAGACCGCTACTGCAAGGCAAAGATAAGGCGGCCGTACTAGAGGAGTTGCGTGTCGCAAGGTATCCGCTATACCGGCAAGTAGCTGATGTTGAAATCCCCGTAGATAACCGACCAGGGAAGAAAATGATGGATGCAATTTTAAGGCGCCTGAATCGAAAAGGATTAATTACTGATGACGGCTGATACGACTTGGGTCGAGTTACCGGACAGTCGATACCCTATTTTGTTCGAAACAGGATCTTTGTCCCATCGAGAGAGTGCCCCAAACCGCTTGGACGAGTTTGTTGGCGAATCGGTGTTAATTGTCAGTAATCAGACCATCGCCGACCGGTATGCGGCGCCGCTAATCGATATGTTATCCGGTCTGAAAGTGGACCTTCACTTGATCCCGGAGGGTGAGGCGCACAAAACGCTCGGTGAATTGGAGCGCATCATTGAGACCCTGCTGCGGGCTGGTCACACGAGGGAAACCTCGCTCATCGCGCTTGGCGGAGGCGTCGTGGGTGATATGACGGGTTTTGCTGCAGCCATATATCAGCGCGGTGTACCCTTCGTTCAGATCCCAACAACACTGCTCGCACAAGTCGACTCTTCGGTCGGCGGAAAAACGGCAGTGAATCATTTGCTTGGTAAAAACATGATCGGCGCTTTCCATCAACCCGAAGCGGTGCTGATAGATGTGGGAGTGCTGCGCTCGCTTCCGGCAAAAGAATTCGCAGCAGGGATGGCAGAAGTCGTTAAACATGCGCTACTTGCCGATGCAGACTACTTAACGTGGCTTGAAGCGCATATCGAGGCGATTAATGCGCTGGATAACACTGTACTCACGGAAATGGTCCGCAAGAGCTGCGAGATTAAGTCGCGCATCGTTGCAGCGGATGAAAAAGAAAAAGGCCAGAGAGCGCTGCTCAATCTGGGACACACGTTTGGCCATGCAATCGAGACCCTGGTGGGCTATGGCGAGATCTTGCATGGTGAGGCGGTGGCGATTGGTACTGTAATGGCTGCAACACTCTCTAGCCGTCACGGATTGATCGAAGCTGATGCGGTGACGAGGGTCGAATCATTGCTGAAGGCATTCAACCTGCCAACGCGTGTGCAGCAACCTATCAGTGTTGATGCATTTTTAACAGCGATGGAACGTGACAAAAAAGCTACAGCACAAGGTTTACGCCTCATTTTGCTGAAAGCGCTGGGTGAGGCAGTGGTCGTCAGTGAGTTTGACGAGCAACACCTGAATGCGGTGCTTAGCGAGAGTCTCTTGGGTTAGGGAAGCTCTGTTTCGCCCATCAAGTCTCGATCAATCTCTCGAGCAGCTTCTCGACCTTCGTTGATGGCTCGTACCACGAGGTCCTGACCCCGTCGACAGTCTGAAGCCGCATACACTCGAGCCACCGACGTCTTGTAATCTGCCTTGCTGGCTTTGAAGTTCCCTCGCTCGTCAATGTCGAGACCTAGGCCGTCGTTAATGTAATGCTCGGGCTGGAGAAAGCCCATCGAGAGCAGAACAAGATCTGCTTCCCAAGTTCGCTCGCTCCCGGGTATCTCTTCAAGTTGGTCATTGACGTCAACCGTTACGACACCGGTCAGCGTTCCATCGTCATCCCGGACAAAATGTTTACTCATGACGGAGTACTCTCTTGGGTCGTCGCCGAACCGATCGGCAGCCTCAGAGTGTCCGTAATCCACTCGATAAATGCGAGGCCAAAGAGGCCACGGGTTGTTTGCTGCTCGCTCAGCAGGAGGTTGGGGCAGCAACTCAAAATTCACCAGACTTTCACAGCCATGTCTCAATGACGTGCCGATACAATCCGTTCCAGTATCTCCGCCACCGATGACGATGACCTTTTTGCCTTTGGCAGAAATGTACTGACCATCTTCAAGATTCGAATCCAGAAGGCTCTTTGTGTTGGCCGTCAAGAATTCCATTGCAAGATGGACTCCTGGCCCTTCCCTTCCCGGAATGGGCAAGTCCCTAGCAAGGGTGGCTCCAGTCGCAAGTAGAACTGAATCGAAAGACTCGAGTAGTGAGTGCACGCTCTCATCAACGCCGATGTCGCAGTTAACACGAAACTCGATGCCTTCGTCGCGCATGATTTGAACGCGACGCTCGACAGTTTCCTTGTCTAACTTCATGTTAGGAATGCCATACATGAGGAGGCCGCCGATCCGGTCAGCGCGTTCAAACACCGTGACTTGGTGACCGGCTTTGTTGAGCTGTGCAGCAGCAGCTAACCCGCAGGGTCCTGATCCAACAACGGCTACCGACTTGCCGGTGCGTTTCTCTGGTGGTTCAGGTAGAACCCAACCTTCTTCGAATCCTCGATCGATGATCGATGCCTCGATATTTTTGATGGTGACGGCAGGGTTCGTGATACCTAGCACGCAAGCGCCTTCACAAGGTGCAGGACAGACTCGACCTGTGAATTCGGGGAAATTGTTGGTTTTGTGAAGTCGATCCAGCGCGTCGCGCCACTGCCCTCGGTAGACCAAATCATTCCACTCAGGGATCAGATTAGAGATGGGGCAACCGTGATCGCTTTGGCAAAACGGTACGCCGCAATCCATACATCGCGCGCCCTGTGTTTCAAGATGCGATGGTTCCGGGACCGTGTAAATTTCTCTGTAATCAAGTAGGCGATCGGCCTCCGCCCGGTAGGGAACGGTTGAACGATCAAATTCTTTGAAACCTGTTGCTTTACCCATCTGTCACTTCCTAAGCAGAGAGCGCCACTCTCTCGACGAGGCCTTCACTCAAAACTCGCTTGTAATCTTTTGGCATCACTTTAATGAATTGCTTGACCGACTCCGACCAATCTTTGAGTAGCCGATCGGCAACCGCTGAGCCCGTATAGGCAAAGTGTCGCTCGATGAGCAGTCGTAACTCTTGGTTATCTTGATCGTCTAGCGGATCAAGGTCTAATGTTTCGAGGTTACATCTCGCTTTGAAGCCGCCGTCTTGGTTCAGAACGTATGCAATGCCACCACTCATTCCAGCGCCAAAGTTACGACCTGTCTCGCCAAGAATGACGACTCTTCCGCCTGTCATATATTCGCAGCCATGATCACCCACGCCTTCGACCACTGCACTGGCACCAGAATTTCTAACGCAGAATCGCTCTGCTGCAATCCCCCTGAAGTAGGCCTCTCCGCTGGTGGCGCCATAGAGCGCGACGTTGCCAAGGAGGATGTTGTCCTCAGCTTGGAAACTGCTGCTTTTGGGGGGGTAGATAACGACCTTCCCTCCAGATAAGCCCTTGCCTACGAAATCGTTGGCATCGCCCTCAACCTCTAGGGTGATTCCTCTGGTTAGCCATGCTCCAAGACTTTGTCCAGCTGACCCGTTTAGCTTTACATGGATGGTGTCATCACGTAGCCCTTGGCCTTGAGTGGCTAGGGTCACCTCGTGCGAGAGCATGGTGCCCACCACACGATTGATATTGATGATAGGTCGCTCGATGAGCACGGGCTCGCCTCTTGTTATCGCGGGCTCAGCTGCAGCAATAAGGTCATTATCCAGCGCCTTATCGAGTCCATGATCCTGTGATTTCGTGCAGTACACTTCGGTGCCTTCATAGATAATAGGCGCCTTAATCAAAATGCTGCTGAGATCAATCCCTTTGGCCTTCCAGTGAGAGATGGCATCCCGTGTATTTAGAAACTCAGTTCGTCCGATCATGTCATTGAAGCTGCGGAATCCGAGTTCGGCCATAATCTCTCGTACCTCTTCTGCAAGCATGAAGAAGTAGTTCACGACGTTTTCTGGCTTCCCTTCAAACTTCTTGCGTAGATCTGGGTCCTGGGTTGCGATACCCACAGGACAGGTATTGAGGTGACACTTTCGCATCATGATGCAGCCGAGGGTTACGAGCGGCGCGGTGGCAAACCCAAACTCTTCAGCACCGAGGAGCGACGCAATGACAACGTCTCGCCCGGTTTTGATTTGACCGTCCGTCTGTAGCACGACCCGTGACCTTAAGTTGTTCATCACAAGGGTTTGATGGGTTTCTGCGAGGCCGAGCTCCCAAGGTAAGCCCGCGTGCTTGATGGAGGTGAGCGGCGAGGCGCCGGTTCCACCGTCATGTCCCGCAATGACCAAATGATCCGCCTTGGCCTTAGTCACACCAGCTGCGATGGTTCCAACGCCGACCTCTGAACCGAGCTTCACGCTAATGCGTGCACTGGAATTAGCATTCTTGAGATCGTGGATGAGTTGGGCCATATCCTCGATCGAATAGATGTCATGATGAGGAGGTGGGCTAATGAGCCCCACGCCCGGTGTGGAGTGACGCAATTGGGCGATATATTGATCGACCTTGCCTCCTGGGAGTTCGCCCCCTTCGCCTGGCTTGGCGCCTTGGACGATTTTGATCTGGATTTCATCCGCATTGGCAAGATACCAACTGGTCACGCCGAAACGCCCCGAAGCCACTTGTTTGATCGCAGAACGCTTGGAGTCCCCACTTTCAAGCGGCTGGAAGCGGATAGGGTCTTCGCCTCCTTCTCCGGTGTTGGATTTGCCTCCGAGTCGATTCATTGCGACGGCGAGCGTCTCGTGACTCTCCGTTGAAATTGAGCCAAGGCTCATCGCGCCAGTGCAGAAACGCTTGACGATCTCGCTCGCGGATTCCACCTCATCAAGCGGTACCGCAGGCTGCACATCCTTATTGAAATCCATTAACCCGCGTAGGGTCGCTTTCCTTGCTGCAACGTCATTGGCCTGATCGGCAAAGGCGCGATAGGCATCCTGATTATTGGTTTTTGCGGCGACTTGGAGATTTGAGATGCTAATGGGGTCCCACATGTGGGTGTCGCCACCACTGCGCCAATGAAAGTCTCCAGGATTGGGGAGTTGAGTGACGCTATCTTGTGTTCGAGTAGGGTAGCCAAGCTCGTGGCGGGCCCGCTGCTCTTCAAAGAGTGTCTCAAAATCGACACCCGAAACGCGACTCGTGGTTCCTTTAAAGCATCGTTCAATAATCTCGCCATCAAGCCCCACCGCTTCGAAGATTTGCGCACCTTTGTAGGACTGGAGGGTTGATATGCCCATTTTACCCATCACCTTCATCATGCCCTTGGCCACGGCTTTGCGATAGGCGTAAACAATACTGTCCATGTCTGGGAAATCAGTGCCAGAGACGAGCCCCTCACGTTGGGACTGGCCTAATGCATCGAACGCGAGATAAGGGTTGATGGCATCTGCACCATAACCGGTGAGTAGGCAAAAGTGATGAACCTCTCGGGCCTCGGCAGACTCCAGCACCAATCCAATCCTGGTGCGGGCATGCAATGTGATGAGGTGATGGTGGACAGCGCCGCAGGCAACGAGAGAAGACAATGCCCCTCGCTCTGCGCTCACGGATCGGTCACTCAAAATGATGATGCCGTGCCCATTATCGATGGCGGCCATGGCTTCGGCACAAATCCGGTCGATGGCTGCCGACATGCCGCTTGATCCTTCGGCGATGGGGAAGGTGATGTCGATGACTTGACTCGTAAGCCCATCCAGCGTTGATGCCTTAAGAGAAGCGAGTTCGCCGCTTGAGAGAATAGGGTGATCGACCCGCAGTCGCCTTGCTTGTTCGGGCGTTGTGTCGAGCAGGTTCCCCTCAGGACCGACAAAGCAGCTGAGAGACATGACTACTTCTTCGCGGATAGAGTCGATGGCCGGGTTCGTTACCTGGGCAAACAGTTGCTTGAAATAGTCATAGATCATTCTCGACTTGTCAGATAAACAAGCGAGCGCTGAGTCGTTGCCCATCGAACCCAAAGGATCTCGTAATTCTGTGATCATTGGACGAAGCATGAACTGCATGGTTTCGGTGGTGTAGCCGAATGCCCGCATGCGTTGTGTCAGTGCATCGTCTTGGAGGGCCGTTGGCGCGTCTCCCTCGGTTAAATCTGCGAGGTCAACGACTTGCTCATCTAGCCAAGTCTGGTAGGGACGCTTATTGGCAAACTCAGTTTTTAATTCGTCGTCTGGGATCAGTCGACCTTGGTCGAAATCAAGCAGAAACATCCTGCCGGGTCGAAGGCGGCCTTTTTCCTTCACGGTTTCCGGGTCCACCGGCAGAACGCCGACCTCTGACGCCATAATCACTCGGTCATCGTCGGTCACATAGTACCGGGAAGGCCTAAGACCATTCCGGTCAAGTACGGCGCCAATGGCACGGCCGTCGGTGAAGACAATCGACGCTGGACCATCCCAAGGCTCCATCAGTGCGGAGTGATACTCATAGAACGCTCGCTTCGCAGGATCCATCGTCTTGTGCGCCTGCCAAGCCTCAGGAATCATCATCATGACGGCTTCCTGTAAGCTGCGGCCAGATAACAAGAGGAATTCCAAGGCGTTGTCGAACGTACCCGAATCAGAGAAATCGGGTTCGACGAGTGGAAATAGCTTGCTCATATCATCCCCAAAGAGCGGGGATGCAACCACGCCTTGCCGAGCAGTCAGCCAGTTTTGATTGCCTCGAAGCGTATTAATCTCTCCGTTGTGGCTCATATAGCGGTTGGGCTGCGCTCGGTCCCAGGAGGGGAAGGTGTTCGTTGAGAACCTCGAATGGACCATGGCGAGATGAGATTCGTAGCCTGGATCGGTGAGGTCAGGATAAAAGGGGAATAGCTGAGACGGTGTCAGCATCCCTTTATAAACGATGACCCTAGGCGATAGGCTGCAAACGTAGATAAGACTGGGCTCAGTAGCGGTGGGCCGAAGGCCATTCGTGAAGCGTTTTCGTGCTACCAGCAATTTTCTAGCGAACGCTGCCTCGTCCATGCCATCGCCGGCTGCAACTATGAGTTGGATAATCCTGGGCATCGCATCGTGGGCTGCAGGGCCAACATCGGCCACCTCCGGTGCGCAAGGTACGTCTCTCCATAAGAGGTGTTGGAGGTTCTCCTCGACGAGTATCTGCTCAACAAAGGCCTGGGCTTTTTCGAGCTCGCCGGGATCATTGGGTAGAAAGCAGTTACCGACAGCGTAGCGACCCACTTCGGGTAGAGACTGCCCTGCCTGCTCTGCGATGTTCCGAAAAAATTGATCAGGGATAGAAGTGAGTACACCGGCGCCGTCACCTGTGTTTTCCTCAAACCCACAGCCCCCGCGATGATCCATTCGGCTATTGAGGAAATAGGCATCTTCCATAATCTGGTGGCTGGCGACTCCTTTAATATGTGCGACAAAGCCAACGCCACATGCATCGCGCTCGAAGCTCGGGTCATATAGCCCTTGCTTCTCTGGAAACCCCACACGTTGATCGATTCTCTTGGTCATACTGATCTCTTCGTCACCTCGCTATTTTTTCGAGCTTTCCGGGCTTTCCCGGTCATGCTCCAGCGAGCATCGTCTTGCTAGTCCCCCTCGTACGCATATTGATACGTACTGCCTTCGCTTGCGCTCATTGCGCGGCCTTGATTCATCCCACTGCTGCGCAAGTCCGAAACCGTCGGGTGGGCCGCTGAGCTCGCTGGCTCAGATCCTGTCTGGGGCGTCATCTGTAACGCCAGTATTAAATGACAAGGACGAATACCGCACCGCTTGGCTGTCAACATCACCCTTCCGTCAATGACGGTTCTGGCAGAGGAAAGTGGTCGTGCGTGCGCAGCACTGGGGTCTCAACCAGGGGTAGTGACCATAGCATTGACCTCCCCAAAGTCAAGGTTAAACAAGATGGATGCAGCCATATTTGAGAGCTAACTAAATGATATTCATGGAATTTATAGTTTGGATGAAAGAATGGAGGTTTTCTGAACGCGCTTGGAAGGAGACTCCCCGTTATCTGGGATCCGCTCAGTCCCGCGATTGATTGATCGGTCGCACATTGGGGTGTTGGTAGCTGATATGAAGCCGATGACAGGTGAACGCATAGGGACAGTGGTATACTCGCGCGCGAACACGCGAACATTAGTTAGCGGTACCTTCGACTCAGGAAATCATTATGAAACCAGCGGTGAAAGTGGCTGTCACAGGGGCAGCAGGTCAAATCAGTTATTCGCTCTTATTCAGGATCGCTTCAGGCCAGATGCTTGGTATGGATCAGCCTGTGAAACTCCAATTGCTGGAAATCACCCCCGCGATGAAAGCGCTTGAGGGCGTCATGATGGAGCTCGACGATTGCGCATTCCCGCTGCTCGAGTCGATGGACGCCTCAGATGATCCCAATGAGGCTTTTTCTGGCGCTGAGTACGCACTGCTCGTTGGGTCACGGCCTCGCGGACCAGGGATGGAACGGAAAGATCTGCTCGAAGCCAATGCGCAGATTTTTTCTGTTCAAGGACAGGCGCTTAATAACCATGCTGCAGATTCTTTGCGGGTGCTCGTTGTGGGTAATCCTGCCAATACCAACAGCTTGATCGCGCAGCGTAATGCGCCTGATATTGACCCCAGGCGGTTTACCGCAATGACCAGGCTGGACCATAACCGAGCGCTGTCGCAATTAGCGGCGAAAACAGGAGCTCAGGCAAGTGATATCAAGGGGCTCGCGATCTGGGGCAACCACTCGGCGACCCAGTATCCGGATCTTTTTCATGCCACCGTCAAGGACCAACCCGCAAATGCGATGGTTGATCAAGAATGGATCGAGACAACTTTCATTCCGACCGTCCAGCAGCGCGGTGCGGCGATTATTGAGGCAAGAGGGCTCTCCAGCGCTGCCAGTGCCGCAAACGCGGCCATCGACCATATGAGAGACTGGGCGTTAGGCAGCGCAGAAGTGGTGTCGATGGGTGTTTACTCCGATGGCAGTTATGGTGTTGAGAGCGGTCTTATCTATAGTTTCCCATGCCGATGCGAAGGCGGTGACTGGTCGATTGTTCAGGGCCTAGACGTTAACGAATTCTCTCAGGCGAAGATGGCAGCCACTGAAGCAGAGTTGGTCGAAGAACGGGATGCGGTAGCGGATTTGCTTCCTGCCTGAAATCTGTCGGCGATCGACGGTTAGCCATAGCTTTTGCCCGTCAATGGGCAACTGAGGCGAGCGCTTCCCAATAATCGGGGAAGGTCTTGGCGGTGACCTCTGGGTTTTCGATGAGTGGGGGTGCGCTGCTCATGGCTAGCAGCGAAAAGCACATGGCCATCCGATGGTCCCCGTAGGTCGCGATTTGCGCGGGTTTGAGCTCGGCCGGCGGGGTGATAGTGATGCTGTCTTCCGTGGTTTCAATGGTGGCGCCGACTTTTCCCAGTTCGGTTGCCATTGCGGTCATACGGTCGGTTTCTTTGATCCTCCAGTTGTAGATATTTCGAATGCGTGTGGTGCCTTCTGCAAACAGCGCAAGCGTTGCGAGCGTCATTGCCGCATCCGGAATATGGTTGAGGTCCACGTCAATCGCTTTAAGGGATCCACTGGCTTGCACGCTGATTTGATCGGCCTGACGTGCCACACGCGCGCCCATCGCCTCCACGACATCGGCAAAAGCGACGTCACCTTGCAAGCTAGCCGTACCGACGCCTTTCACCGTGACTTCGCCCGAAATAGCCGCTGCGGCGAGAAAATAGCTCGCACTACTGGCGTCACCTTCAACCAAAACATTGCCAGGGGACTTAAGTGTCTGATCGCCGCGTATTCGAAACAAGCGGTAGTCGTCGTGCTCTATCTCGATGCCAAACCGATCGAGTACCGCTAACGTCATATCGATATACGGGAGTGATACTAGTTCCCCTTCGATTCGAACGGTGGTGTCCTGCGGAGCCATCGGTAACGCCATCAAAAGTGCCGTGAGGTATTGGCTGGATAAGCTACCGTCGAGTGTTGTGTTGGAATGGCTGAATGCACCACCTTGCAGTTTGAGTGGAGGGAACCCTGCCTCTCCTGCGTATTGGATACCGATTCCGAGGGCTTTTAGGGCATCAACCAAAGGGCCAATAGGGCGCTCGCGCATGGCCTCATCGCCGTCAATGATGAACTCGCTCTGTGTCAGCGATAAAGCAGCCGTCAGTGGACGTATCGCCGTACCCGCATTTCCCAGAAATAGTGCTCGCGTATTGTTTGAGGGCGGAAATCGTCCGCCGAGCCCATGGATCGTGCATGTTTTGTCGGTCGCCGATAGCTCATGATTCACGCCGAGTGCCGACAAAGCGGTCAGCATATGTTCGGTGTCTTCGCTGAGCAGTAGGTTCGTAAGTTTTGTGGAACCCTCAGCCAATGCTGAGAGGAGGAGCAAGCGATTAGTCAGGCTCTTGGATCCTGGCAGGGTAATCTCGCCCTCGATTGAAGAGATTGGCTCCATTTTGTGCACGATCTTAGTCACGCGTGTAACTCTCCTTGGCCTTCTGGCTGAAGGCGCGCTAAAAATTCGGCGAGATCGCTAGCGACGATCGTGCGTCTGCCGCTGGGCCCGGGTACTTCTTCCAATACCTGTCCCGACACATTATCGATGCTGTAGGTGATCTCAGAAGAGAGTTCTGCAACCGCGAAGAAAAAAGTGAATGACTGCTTGAAACGCCGTTGCTGCAAAAAATGACCAACCACGTTTTCGATGAGGTGCTCGAATTCTTCTGGGTTCCACAACTGAATTAACTCCACCGGCTTGCCATTGAATGTGCAGTAAAGTGGTCCCGCCCAATAGGACCGAAAGTAAGACTGTATGGTCGGATGAATCGGTCGTTCCAGAGCAGCTTCAATTCGTTCGAAATTGACTACTGGCGATTGTTCGGTCGGCTGCCACCAAATGTGATTTTGGTCCCGACGGCGCTCTGAGGGAGAGGTCTGATCCGTAAAAACAGGTGAAGCGACGAGCCCCTCAGGAAACATGGCGAGATAGCGATCGAAGAGCTTGGTGAGTGCAGGAAAAGCCATCCGACAATGATACGCTAATGAGGACTGAGAAACCCTAGCAGCCTGCTTTAGCCGCCGTGCCCTCCAACAAAATTAAAATAAGAAGGCGGCTTTCTTGGAGATAACGAATGATTTAGTCGTGGTGCGGGGGCTCTCCAAAGCGAGTCGCACGCCTCAGACGCTTCATGATATGTTGCCGATCCTCGGCAGGCATGGACGTGATCGTATCGACAAGCGCGCGTTGCGACGCGCTCTTATACGCATTGGATAGCTCGATATGTTTCGATAGCGCCGCCTCAACTCTGCTTGGGTCGATATCCGTTTCATTGAGCGCGTCCCTAAGCGCTTGGCGACTGGCACCTACCGCTTGCCTGAGGCTTTTGAGCGACTGTTCACTTTCTTTGAAGCTTTGGGCGATTATTGGCGGTAATCGCCTTTCCCCTCGCATGAACGTGTCTCGATGGAAGTCTTTCAGCATCGGGGGTGGTGACCATTTGGGTCGCTGCTTGGATGTCGCCCCTCCGATGATATATCCGATGAGCAGGGTGTTTACGATCAGAGAAGTAATCAGTAGTGCACGAAGGGTTTTATAGCTCATGGTGCGGAGTCTCCAAGATATTGTTCGACCCAAGCGACAGCGTCCTGGCTGTCCATGCTCATGGGTTCATTGACGTAAGTCATTAGATCATTTGCGACAATGCCAATACCCAATACCAGCCCGTACGCCATGGCTGTCTTAAACGGCTCTTTCAGTGAGATGAAGCAGCGCTCCAGGATGCTGGTCTGATCGTTAAGTACCGTTTTTTCGATGGCACGTTGCAACTGCGCCGACTCGGTGGGGATAGCGTCCTGATTGAGCATGTGGTCGAGCATTTGCTCTTCAGCGTAGATCGCCTTCACTGCCTCGGGCCATTCGTTTTCCGGAACGATTGAGCGATGCTCCTTTGGCCATCGTGCGGGGTCTGCCCCATAGGTTCTGAGGAGTTCAGCTAATTGATATTCATGGTTCATTTTAGTGCCACCTTAAGGTTTTTTCGCGCACGGGCGAGCAGCGATTCAACCGCTTGCACCGAGAGATCGAGGATGCTCGCAACGTCTTGATTGGAGAACCCTTGGTAATAAGCGAGCACGAGCGCGCTTCGTTGGCGCTCGGGTAATCGAGCCAACGCTAGCCCAAGTGCTTGATGCTGGTCGGCCTTAAGAAGTTGCGTATCTGGGTCCGTGCTAGATGATGTGTTGGGGTTGGTATCACTTTGTTCGCGCCACTCCCACTCATCGTCTAGTGGAGCGAATCGAGCAAATTTACGGTGGTGATCGATGCATAAATTGTGCGCGATTCTGTGCAGCCAGGTAGATAACTTGGCTTTGGCTGGATCAAAGGAGGCATTGCTGTGCCACAGCCGCAAAAAGGTCTCTTGAACCACATCGTCAGTGACTTCTCTAGAGCGGGTAAGACGGTAAACATATTGCTCAATCTGGGGGAGTAGTCGATGCATGAGCTGAGAGAAAGCATCCGGATCACCGCCCCTCAATCGTTTGAGCAATACGAAGTCTTGTTCACGGGCCTCCGAACTCACGGGCAGATTAATCCGCGATCACATTAGTCCAAGGCGTCGTTCGGGTCTCGGTCGAGGATGCCCGCTCTCTTTCGGAGGCGGTCGGCTCTAGCCATCTTTCTCAGCTCCCGCTTAGAAAGCACTTGATCTCCATTGCGGTCAAGGCGATCAAAGATGGCTGCTCTCATTTCGTCCGCAGTGACGGATCCGCTGTTATCGCGGTCCGTGCGTTCAAAAAAAGCGCGACTGTCTTCGATTCTCTCCTCCACTCTGGATTGAGCTTCGGCTTTGATCGAAGCTTGCCTGGCTTCCATCTCGTCTCTGGTGATTTCTCCATCCCCGTTCGCATCGGCACGACTCATTCTGCGGTCAATGAACCGCCCTTCAGCGCTAAACTCGTTGAGGGAAATGACTCCATCCTGGTTCGTATCTATTTGCTTGAATCGCTCCCGGCCAGAATCGCCGAAGGCGATGTTTGCGGTTAAGCAGCCGGTTAGGCCAAGGGTGATGAGATAAGTCGATCGGTTGAGTAAGGTCATGGCTATGTCCCGTTCTGTCATCTGATTGGTCATATAAGCGGATCAGGCTGCATTGTTCTCACAGCGCTTGATCCTTACCGTGTTATACGGGCGAGGGTGCCGAGACCTGTCGCAGAGTAATCGCGATTAAAAGGGCTTGACGATCACGAGGATTAGGATTGGGATAACCAGCAGCAAAGCCGCTTCATTGTAAATTCTGAAGTAGAGTGAGGAGGGAATGGTCTGCCCTTCGGCGAGGCGTCGGGTATAGCGATAGGATTGCCCGTGATAGGCCAGGAGTAAGCCAACGAAACCAAGCTTGGCGTGCATCCAGCCCCCGTTAAACCCGTAACCAAGCCAGAGCACCGTGCCTGGGACGATGGCCAGCACCATCATGACACTCGAAAAGCGAAATAGTTTCTGAGCCATGGTCACGAGGCGTCTCACGTCTTCACCCGCGTTTGAGCCCTCCTGATGATGTACAAAGATGCGGGGTAAATAGAAGAGGCCTGCCATCCATGCAATAACGAACAGGACATGTGCGACTTTTATCCA
>PBWF01000097.1 GCA_002728935.1 Gammaproteobacteria bacterium
AAAGTTGCAGACCATGTGGATGCTGTTATTGCAGCTGCCCAACCTGAGGCTGAGCTAGAAACTGCTTAACTTATTTGATTTTGATGGATCAGGCGGTAAAATACCGCCTGATCACAGAGTTTAAATCCATCTTTTAAATGCCGAGGTGGTGGAATTGGTAGACACGCTAGCTTCAGGTGCTAGTGCTCGAAAGGGCGTGGAGGTTCAAGTCCTCTTCTCGGCACCACCTAACTCCCTCAGGCCGCTATCTTAGAGTCTTTTGTTACCGAACCGTTAACCAGAAAAACAGTGAAGAAGGTTGGTGATATGCAGTGAAAGGCCTCGCGTCATTCTTTAAGCGATTCCGATCACCCGGCTAGCCAAGACTCCACATCGCCGCTCGTTATGCCCGCCTTTTCTGCCGCATCACATATATCCTTTAACGATCCATCGTCGATGGGAATGCCATCGCGCAAACGATACGCCATGGTCTCTCGCTCGGGATCACCAGGAAGACGGACATGATCGACGCCCTTTGCGGGCCTCGATGATCGCGCGTATTGCTGCATCCCTTCTACTTCAGCCCGAAATTGCTCACCGCCCCCAAAAAGATCAGGGTCCAGAACAAACATCAGCATATGGTTAACCGTGATTTGGCCCTGCCTGGAATCGTCTTGCATCGTCCACTCACCTGCGAGCGCGCCGCCTAAAAGCTCGCATATATAAGCAAGCCCAGACCCTTTGTGACCGCCGAAAGGACCAAGCGATCCACCAGAGGCAATGACACTCGGGTCATTCGTTGGGCGTCCTTCAGCGTCAAATAAACACCCTGGCGGCACATCCTCGCCTTTCAATCCTGCCACCCTGACCTTACCAAGGGCGATTGCACTGGTCGCCATATCTAAAATGACAGGGTCATCGCCCGTCGGCACGCCGCAGCAAAAAGGATTGGTTTGTACCCGTTTATCCCGGCCGCCCCACAAAGAAACAAAGGGCGGGTGACCGACAACGTTCACAAAGTGGATGGAGATTAATCCTTCGCGAACGCAGTGCTCTGCATAGGTCCCAATACGTCCGAGGTGGTGATTATTGCGGGAGCCTACGCAGGCCATGCCCATGGATTTCGCTCGCTCAATCGCCAGGTCAGTAGCCTGCCGGCCGACCACCTGACCGAAACCGTATCCACCATCAACGAGTAAGACTGCGCCTTTGTCGGTCACCACTTCGGCATCGGCATTCACTTTAAGTCCGCCTCGAAGCGCGCTCGCCACATAGTTGGGGATCATTCCGACGCCATGAGAGTCATGACCCTTTAAGTTTGAGAGCACGAGGTGCTCGGCCGTTTCCCTGGCCTTCTCCTCCGCAGTGCCTAGTTTTTCAAAAATAGCCTGCGCAAACCCGGTTAGTTGTGTGCTGTCGATCTGCATCCCGGCCTCCGATTACCCTATTTGGCTGTAGCTTAACCCGATCGCCACCAGCCCTGCATGTTCTCTGGCACACGCCGGCACCTCAACCGATTCACTGGATACTTAACATAAAAATTTAGGGTGAGCTAACCCGTTGATTTGCGCGGGAGCAATGAGTAGGCAGTCACTCAGTGGATGAAAATAAGCCGCCCAGCTCGCGCCTGCCCCTTACGAATTAGGAATAAAAGTCACCACGAACAATAGTCTCGACTCGATCGGGGCCCGTGGAAATAATGTCGACTGGTATTTCAATCAACGATTCTATTCGCTCAATGTACTGCCTCGCAGCGGTGGGTAATGCCTCGTAGTTGGTGAGTCCGATCGTTGAAGTATTCCAGCCAGAGAACACTTCGTACTGAGGCTCAATCGTCCCTGCGCCAGTTTCGTGGTAATCCACACACAGCGCGATCTCATCGAGCCCATCCAGGACATCAAGTTTTGTGATGCAGAGCGCCGACAGACTATTCAGCTCAGCGACTCGCTTTAACGCGTAGCCATCTAACCAGCCACATCGCCTGGGGCGCCCTGTAGTTGCGCCAAACTCATGTCCTTTCTCCGCAAGGTGCTTGCCTACTCCATCAAATAATTCTGTGGGAAATGGACCTTCCCCGACCCGTGTCGTGTAGGCCTTGCTGATTCCAAGAATATAGTCGATGTACCGTGGGCCAACACCACTCCCTGCGCTAATCGCTCCCGCCGTCGTGTTCGATGAGGTGACATAAGGATAGGTGCCATGATCAATATCCAACAAAGCGCCTTGGGCTCCCTCAAACAGCACGCCAACACCTTGCTTCCTACAGCTCGCCAGCTGGCTCGATACATCGACCACCATTGGCCCGAGTGCTTCCCAATAACTGGCGGTTGCTTCAAGGCATTCTTCAAGGCTAACTGGCACGCTGTTGTGAAACTCCGTCAACACAAAATTGTGATAGTGCAGGTTGTTTTCAATCTGTTCAGCTAGCCTACTCGGATTCTGAAGGTCTCGCACTCGAATCGCCCGCCGCGCGACCTTGTCTTCATAGGCGGGACCAATCCCACGGCCCGTCGTACCAATCTTTTGATTGGTACCCGATTCACGGACCTGATCGAGCTTGATGTGGTAAGGCAAAATTAAGGGGCAGTCGAGACTAACAAAGAGCCGGCCATTCACATCGACACCTGACGTTTCGAGCGTTTTTATTTCGTTGAACAGTGCAGGGAGTGATAAGACCACGCCGTTACCGATGTAACACTTAACATCGGATCTCAAAATACCAGAGGGAATCAGATGCAACACCGTTTTTTGGCCGCCCACAACCAACGTATGGCCAGCGTTGTGCCCACCCTGGAACCGTGCCACCGCGCCGACCTGGTCTGTCAGGAGATCAACGATTTTACCTTTGCCTTCATCACCCCAATGGGTGCCAATCACGGCAATATTTCTGACCATGGTTATCGCCTTTTTTAACGGTCCTCTAGTACCCACTTCGAGCCGTCGAACTGTAATCGCTTCAGCGCTTGTTTGCCCACCGACTCACCTTCGATCACGCGGTACCCCTCGCTGCGAAGCGCTGCTAGCTTCTCCCACAGCGCTGCTTCTATCTCTTTGGTTGGCTGATCCACGGTGTCAACATCGACTAGCGGATCTGTCTCTGTTGATGGCAATTGATCAAGTAGCGACGAAAGTTCGATATCGAATCCGGTTGCGGGCCGGGCCCGTCCAAAGAGCTCACCCACGTTATCGTACCGGCCACCCCTCGCCATAAGACGCCCAGAGCCATTGTGATAGGCAGCAAACCCAACGCCAGTGTGATAGCTGAATCCTCGCAGTTCACTCAAATCGATGCTGAGCGTGAGGGTGGGAAAACGACTCGAAAGTCGCTCAATCAAAGCGCGAAGCCGCTCAACAGCGCTTAATGCCACGCTATCGCCGGCAAAAATTTGTTTAGCATCAACCAGGACGTTGGCCGAACCACATAAATCCGGCAATGCATTGATTCGATCGGCGAGGTCTCGGTCCTTCACCCACGCTGTGGTCGATTGAACCAGTGCTTGGCGCGCTTTCTTCTGAATTAGTCCAAAAATTTCATCGCCTACAGAGGAGTCAAGCGCCGCTTGCTCAATGAGTGTGCGATACACACTCACGTCGCCAAGTTCAACGTGGATATCATCGAGACCGAGTGAGTGAAGTGATGAAATCATTAGGCTCATGATCTCAAAATCGGCTTCGATGGAGCGATCACCAAACAGTTCGGCGCCCGCTTTGATGGGCACCCGTGCTCCAACGAAACCTTCCGGGCGGCTCCTGACCACACTACCCGCATAACAGAGCCTATTAACGCCCTCGCTCGGCAAACTGTGAGCGTCGATTCGAGCAACTTGGGGGGTGATGTCCGCAGGCAAACCCATCAGACGACCACTTAACTGATCGATGACTTTGATCGTCTGAAGATCTAGGTCCTTGCCAGTTCCCGTCAGCAGCGAATCGATAAACTCGAGCTTGGGCGGCATCACGTAGTCAAAGCCCCACGAAGTAAAGACGCGGATCAATATTTCTCTGGCTGCCTCGAGCTTACCTGCGGTGGGCGGCAACAAGTCCTCCACACCATCAGGGAGCAACCAGTGATCCAACTGATTCAACTTTGCCTCCTAAGGGCTAAGCCACATCAACAATAACGAACCAGAGATCATCATGGCGAAGCCAATCCACCTGAGCGCCGAGGGCTCCGCCTCAACGACCTGCTTCAGCCATGCTTGCCACTTCTCTGGATAGAGAAACGGCATCATACCCTCGATAACCAAGAGCAAACAGAGGGCGACCCATAAATCGTTTAAGGTCATAAGCGCGGCACTGCAAGGGACTGAGTGATAGTAATCACGCCAGTGCCCCGCTGCTAATCAACCTTACTGTTGCTCAAATACTTAAAGAAATCGCTGTTGGGGTCTAAGAGTAGAATGTCGCCCTTCTCGGCAAACGTCTTTCGGTAAGCAGACATGCTGCGGTAAAACGCATAAAACTCTTTGTCCTCATTGAAAGCGAGCGCGTAAAGCTTGGCAGCCTCAGCATCGCCATCCCCTCGAATGGTCTCGGCATCGCCATAGGCCTCTGCAAGAATCACGGAGGTTTGCTTATCTGCGTCAGCAATGATTCCAACCGCCATTTCTTGCCCTTTCGCCCGGTGCTCCTTCGCTTCGATATCACGCTCGGTGTTCATTCGGTTATAAACGGACTGACTCACCTCAGGCGGTAGATCGATTTGCTTGACTCGAACATCGACTACTCTGACCCCTAATTCATCATCAGCGACCAAATTAAGATTCTTCACAAGCGACTCCATGAGCTCGTCGCGCTCTCCTGACACAACTTCATAAAGGCTCCGCCGGCTCATCTCGTTTCGCAGGCCGTTGTTGATTCGCTGTTTCAAAAGCTCTTCTGCTCGGCGTTGGTCGCCTGATGTTGCTGTATAGAATTTTTCGACGTTTTGTACCTGAAATTTGGCGAAGGAATCAACAATGAGCGCCTTTTTCTCCAGAGTTAAAAAACGCTCTGCTGGCGCATCAACCGTTAACACACGAGCATCGAATTTTCTGACCTCTTCTACAAAAGGCACCTTAAAGTGAAGCCCAGTTTCGACGTCGGGGTTAACGACTTTCCCCAGTCGCAAAAGGACCGCTCGCTCCATTTCGTTCACGATGTAAAGGGCGTTACTTCCCAAAAACAGGACACCAACGACCAATATCCCGAGGATTGTAGTTCTGTTCGACATGCGA
>PBWF01000098.1 GCA_002728935.1 Gammaproteobacteria bacterium
GTTTTCCAATCGTTAGGAGGCAGTGATGCGACAAAATCATCATTCAATAACACTTTTTTTCACCGTGATGCTCGGTTTGGGCGCGGCTCAGCAAGCGATCGCACACTCCGGGCCACCGGTTCCAGACCCGATGGACATTGAGGGCATTTCCACTGCCTTTGGATGGGACTTTGAAGGTACTGAGATCGTGACCGCGAAGGTGACTGATAGCCTTTACGTGCTGTTCGGTGTAGGCGGCAATATTGCCGTATCGGTCGGTGAGGATGGTGTGCTGATCGTGGACGATCAGTTTCCGCAGATGATGGATCGCATCAATGCCGCCATTGGAGAGCTGGGTGGTGGCGCTGTTGATTTTGCGATCAATACGCATTGGCACTTTGATCATGCGGACGGCAATTTGGCGCTTGGGCCCGCAGGCACCTGGCTTGTATCCCAGGCAAATTCAAGGGAGAAGATGCTAACCGACCAAGTGATTAACCTTGTGGGGGTTGCTTATGCACAAGAGGCGTATCCCCATGAAGCACTGCCGGTGATTACCTTTGAAGACGCCATGCAGTTCCATATCAATGGTGAACAAGTCGATCTCATGCACTTTGGCGAAGCCCACACAACGGGCGATACCGCGGTCATCTTTCGGGGTAGCAACGCCGTCCATCTTGGCGATGTCTATAACAACGCCGGTTACCCTTTCATTGATGCGGGGAACGGCGGTACGCTGGATGGAGTGATTGAGTTTTGTAAGCAGACCCTCGCGCAAATTGACGAGACGACGGTCGTTATTCCTGGTCATGGCCCCATTTCGGATTACCAAGGATTGAGCGATTACATCGCAATGCTGACAGATATTCGTGATCAGATGATGGAGATGATCGAAGCGGCCGCGTCGCTTGAGGATGTACTGAGCAGCGACATCACAGCGGCTTATGACAAGACCCGTGGTGACCCCGGGCTACTACTGAATCGCGGGTACTTCAGCCTGACCCACAAGGTCGTCGATCGATGATCAGGCGTGCGTTCGTTGGCCTCGTAGCCAGCGCGTTGTTTTCATCTCATGCGCTGAGCGAGGTGTTGGTGTGTGAGCAGTTGATCGATGTTCGAAGTGGCACGCTGGCGAACTGGCAAGCGATCGTGATTGACGGCGAGCGCATCCAAGCCGTCATGGATGAGTCTGACCTGCCAGGCGACATGACCGTCACTACCCGTCTTGAGGGTCAAACCTGCATGCCTGGTCTGATGGATATGCACGTGCACATTATCAGTGAGTCGTCGCCTGATGGGTTCACTAAGCAATTCACATGGAATCCTGCCGACTATGCTTATGGCTCTGTGAAGTTCGCAGAGCGAACACTGATGGCTGGCTTCACACTCGTGCGAGATTTAGGCAGCAGCCACAATCTTGCGATCAGTCTTCGCGACGCGATCAACCGGGGGGATATTGTTGGCCCACGGATTATCGCGGCCGGCAAAAGTATTGCCACAACGGGAGGGCATGCTGACCCTACGAATGGGCGAAACCACGCCTTGATGGGCGATCCTGGTCCAGCGGCTGGCGTTGTGAATGGCGTTGCCGATGCTAGGAAGGCTGTGCGCCAGCGTTATAAGGAGGGTGCCGACCTGATTAAGATCACCGCGACCGGCGGAGTCTTGTCGCAAGCTAAAAACGGCCAAAATCCTCAATTTAAATTGGACGAGCTCCGCGCGATTATTGATACCGCGGTGGATTATGGATTCAAGGTTGCCGCCCATGCCCACGGTGCCGATGGTATGTACCGCGCGGTCGATGCAGGCGTGGCCTCGATCGAGCACGGAACGTTTATGGATGAGCGGGTGATGGCGCTTATGAAGGAACGAGGTACCTACTATGTGCCCACCATCATCGCTGGCAAGTTCGTTGCCGAAAAAGCCGAGATCGATGGATTCTTTTCTGACATTGTGAGACCCAAAGCCCGCGAAGTTGGGCCAACCATTCAGGGAACTTTTGCGAAAGCCTATGCCGCTGGCGTGAAGATTGCCTTTGGTACTGACACTGGAGTTTCGGCCCATGGGGATAATTGGAAAGAATTTGTCTACATGGTCGAGGCAGGTATGCCAGCCATGGAGGCGATCCAGAGCGCAACGATTGCAGCAGCAGACCTCTCTGGCATGAACCAAGACTTAGGGACCATTGAAGCCGGGAAACTAGCCGACATTGTGGCGGTTCGCGGAAACCCCGTTGAGCGGATTGACCAGATGGAGCATGTGTCTTTCGTGATGAAGGGTGGGGAGGTTGTGTTGGCGCGCTGAGCGCCGACCGATTCAAAAGGGCTGGTTAATTTTCGATCCGCGATCGAATCAGCCAGCCCACTAATCAAGGATTCATGAATCATGAGAAAAGGATCCGCATCAATTCAAGGAGCGTGTCGTGTTCGAATCTGATTCAGAGGACCTGGTCGTTGAGCAAATCGAAGGCGTTGCCAAGCTCACATTGAATGGTCCCGAGGCAAGAAACGCATTATCTAGCGGTATGACGCGGAATTTAATCGAGGCCATTCACTGGGCCGCGGTCGACGATGCGGTACGGTCTCCACTTATCACAGGGGCAGGTAATGCTTTTTGTAGCGGTGGTGACGTGAAGCGCATGAATCGCGACGCTGACCAATCAGCACCGCCCACTCCAGCTGCGGCGCTCGATGCGTTGAAAACCCGGCACCAGGGCATTGGTGGCGCACTCCGATCACTCCTCAAGCCCACAGTCGCGGCATTGCCCGGTGCTGCTGCGGGAGCAGGCCTTGCCATAGCACTTTGTTGTGACTTCCGCATCGCCGGCCAGAAGGCGTTTGCTAGTACTGGTTATGCGAATATAGGCTTGTCGGGCGATTACGGTATCGCCTGGCTGCTCACCCAGGTGGTCGGCCCTGCCCAGGCGAGAGCACTGATGCTGTTAGGCGATCGAGTCACTGCCGAAGAGAGCTTGCGGCTCGGCTTATTTAACGACGTGGTGGAGGATGGGGCGTTACCTGCTGCGGCAACGGCGCTGGCAGTGCGACTCGCTAGCGGACCGGGCGCGGCTTATGCTGCGATCAAAAAGAACTTAGATGATGCTTTGAGTATCGATCATCACACTGCAATTAATCGAGAAGCCGAGCGTCTGGCTGAGTGCCGGCAGACTGATGACTATCGTGAGGCGATTAGAGCGTTCGCCGAGAAACGAGCGCCGAACTTCAGGGGGCGTTAAACGAGCGTTTCACGAGCGCCGCCGTGGTGATTGATGTAGGTGAGTGAGTGGGTCTGTAAGGTACTCATCATAGGGCCGCCTGACCTCACTCATCTAAATGCAAGCGGGCAGTGTAAAAGCAGTAACGGCTCGCGGTTGCAGACGGAGCCAAAGAGATCGAATTCGCGAGATGCGAGGGCCAACAGTCAGAAGACAATCGTCAGTTCCAAGGAGCGTGAGATGACAGAATCGACACAGGATAATACGAGCGAACAAATGCAGCTCAGCAATCGTGAATCGTTCGACAAGTGGAATATTGACCCGTTTGTTGATCCGATGAACCTTGAGCTGGAAACATTGGATCCCGCTCATCCTGCCCTCTTCGAAGCCAACACGTTTTGGCCTTATTTCGAGCGGCTGCGAGCGGAGTCCCCAGTTCATTACACGCCCGAGAGTATGGTGGGGCCCTATTGGTCGGTTACGAAGTTCACCGACATCATGCACGTAGACACGCATCACGAGGAGTTTTCCTCAGACATTAATCAGGGCGGCATACGCATGGGTGGGCGGCCAAGGCAGCCGGATGAGGAGGCGGACCCTATGTTTCATTTGCCTATGTTTATTATGCAAGACCCTCCCGTTCATGATGACCAGAGACGAGTCGTGTCGCCAAGTTTCACCCAAGCCAGGCTTCAGGAACTGAAAGGGCTGATTCGGGAACGCGCCGGAGCAATTTTGGATGGATTGCCGAGAAACGAGACGTTTAACTGGGTCCGGTCTGTTTCAGTAGAACTAACAGGGCAGATGCTTGCGACCTTATTTGATGTCCCGCAGGAAGATCGACATAAACTGATTTACTGGTCTGACACCGTCGAAAACATTGGTAACCCTGACGTATTTGAAACGCCCCAAGAGGCGTTTCAAGAACTTTGGAAATGCTTTGAATATTTCGATTCGGTATGGAAAGAGCGCGCCGGGCGCTCCGAAAAGGGGAGTGATCTAATCTCGATTCTCGCGCAGAGCGAGGCCACCAAGGACATGCCGCCTAATGAATTTTTGGGGAATATGCTGCTACTAATTGTCGGTGGTAATGACACCACGAGGAATTCAATTTCAGGCGGAGTGCTGGCCCTCAATCAGCACCCTGCAGAGTACGATAAGTTGCTCGCCGACCCAAGGTTAATTCCCAAAATGGTCCCCGAAATGATCCGCTGGCAGTCGCCTGTGGCGCACATGTGCCGTACAGCGGTAAAAGATGTAGAACTCGGCGGCAAAACTATTCGGGCGGGGGACAAAGTCGTGATGTGGTACATCTCGGGTAATCGCGATTCGGATGCTATTCCTGACGCCGATCAATTCATCATAGACCGCGCGAATCCGCGCCATCATTTATCGTTTGGGTATGGGATCCACCGCTGCGTCGGTAATCGCCTCGGTGAAATGCAATTGACGGTGCTGTGGGAGGAGATCCTGAAGCGCTTCAAGCGTATCGAGGTCGTGGATGATCCCGTGTATTTGAGGTCCAACTTCATCCATGGTATCCGTGACCTACCCGTCCAGATTAAGGGTTAATCGGGATGCCGTCGCTAGAGGTCAAGGAGAACAAGGTCGCGATCGGCGAGCACCAGACAGCGTTCCTCGAAGCGGGTGATGGAGATGCGCCGGCGATTGTGCTGGTGCATGGCTGGCCGGAACGGGCGATCAGTTGGCGACATCAGATCCCTGTGCTGGCGGGATTGGGGTTTAGGGTTATCGCGCCAGATCAACGGGGCTATGGGGATTCAACCGTCTATCGCGAGACATCGGATTATGCGCTCGAGGCACTAACCAGTGACATGATCGGGTTGATCGATGCGCTGGAAATCGATCAAGCGGTGTGGGTGGGACATGATTGGGGCAGCCCTGTTGTGTTCAGTGTGGCGAGCCACTTTCCAGCACGTTGTCAGGCGGTTGCGAGTCTTTGTGTGCCTTACTATCACCTCGAGCGGGGACTTAATCACGCCATCAGTTTAGTAGACCGGTCGATCTATCCAGAAAAGCGTTACCCTGCAGGGCAGTGGGATTATCAGCGCTACTACGAGGAACACTTTGCCGAGGCGACCCGAGCGTTCGACGCAAACCCTCGTGCCACCATTCAAGCGCTATTCCGAAAGGGAGATCCCGCCGGACAAGGGCTTCCTGCGGGAACGGCAACCACCCGCCGTGATGGCGGTTGGTTTGGCGGGTTGGGCCACGCGCCGGACGCGCCGCTCGATACTGACGTGCTCACTGAAGCAGATTTAGCGGTGTACGCCGAAGGCCTGGAGCGAAATGGGTTCTTTGGACCTGATGCTTTTTACATGAATCACGAGGCCAATGAAGCGTTCGCAAATGAAGCGCTAAACGATGGTAGATTAGACATGCCTGTTTTGTTTCTAGCCGGTCGTTACGACTATGTTTGTGAGACTGTGACCTCTAGAGCGGCGTGGCCCATGCGGGAATTTTGCGCGGAACTCGATGAGGTCATTATTGATTCTGGTCATTGGATGGCGCAGGAACGACCGATTGAAGTGAACCAAGCGTTGGTGCGCTGGCTGACAACGCGTGCACTGTTGCCGAGTAGTGCCCAAACCCCTTTTGAACCTTAGCGACGATTGGCTTTGGTCCGTGAAAGCCATCGGATGCCGCGCAATGGTAGCACTACGATTACGAGACCCGCGGGGAACGATCTTCGGCGCGGCGAATCCAGAGTCCCGATTTGATGTCAGCGTCTGAATTAGAAGACTCAATGCCTTTCCCTGGCGGGCGACTGCAACGGCCCGCGAAGTCTCGCTCTAGCGCGGTCCTCCAATTTCGTCAGGTGCTCTCTCGACACCTTGTCACGATGTCTCTGGTTGCGGTGGTGATGGGGCTATGGTTAGCCCGCGTCGATGACTGGCAGGGGTTGTTGTCTCCATTGATCGCGCACCCTGTTCATTATCTCGCCATGTGCGCCGCGATTGTTGCTGGAATCGCGATCTACCAACGCCTTAGAGGCATCCCTTGGTCTGCAACTCAGATGGGCTGGGTGGGATACCTCTTCCTGATCTCGGTTGTAGAAGAGTGGGCTTTTCGCGTGTTTCTACCGCTCTACTTAATGGATGATTTAGGAGCGCGCATAAGTATTGTTACCAGTAGTGTGCTTTTTGGCGCCCTCCATTACTTCACGCTCCGCTGGCGGTTGACGGCATGTGTGATGACCATGCTGGGTGGGCTCGGGTTCAGTCGGCTGCTCGACGTATCA
>PBWF01000099.1 GCA_002728935.1 Gammaproteobacteria bacterium
AACGCCGTTACGACGTGGCATTAGATCCGGAAAGTCAGGCCATCGTAACGCTGGGTTCCAAAGAAGGGTTAGCGCATCTGGCGCAAGCGATTCTTGGCCCAGGGGATTCAGTCTTGGTGCCGAACCCTTCGTATCCGGTGCACCCCTACGGATTTGTGATTGCAGGCGCCGATGTTCGGCATGTCCGATTGACCGATGGGGTCGACTTTTTTGCCGAGCTGGAATCGGCCATTTTGAATAACTGGCCGAAACCAAAAGTGCTCGTGCTGAATTTCCCTGGCAACCCAACCACCCATTGCGTCGAGCTCGAGTTCTTCGAGCGTGTGGTGGCTATCGCTAAAGCGCACGGGATTTGGGTGGTACAAGATCTTGCTTATGCGGATATTGTTTTCGACGGCTATACCGCGCCATCAATTTTGCAGGTCCCCGGAGCGATGGATGTTGCGGTGGAATTTTTTACTCTATCTAAAAGCTATAACATGCCAGGCTGGAGAATCGGGTTTTGTGTGGGTAATGAAACGCTGATTGATGCGCTGGCTCGAATAAAATCCTATTTGGACTATGGGAGTTTCACGCCGATTCAAGTGGCTGCCATCGCCGCGCTCGAGGGTGATCAACAGTGTGTTGCAGACATCACAGAAATGTACAAACGCCGGCGCGACGTATTGTGTGATGGCTTGAATGCGATGGGTTGGGAGGTGACTCCCCCAAAAGCAACGATGTTCGTTTGGGCCAAAATCCCTCCACAATTCGCGGCTATGGGGTCATTAGAATTCGCGAAACTGCTCATTGATCGAGCCAAAGTGGCGGTTTCGCCAGGCATCGGCTTCGGTCAGTACGGCGATGATCACGTTCGTTTTGCATTGATCGAAAATGAGCACAGAACGCGCCAGGCATTGAGAGGCTTGAAAAAATTATTCGCTGAGTCATCGTAGCGACAAAACAGAATTATTAAGCAAGAAGGGGCCGCTACGTGAGGATTGGAATCTGTGGAGCCGGGACTGTCGCCCAGGGCGTCGTTCAGATCTTGCGAGATCAGAGTGGATTGACGAGTCGTCTCAATCCCGACCCGATAGAGGTGGTCGCCTTGGCATCTCGGCGCAACCTTAATCTACCGGTGTTTAAGGGCATTCCGTTCATTGATGACGTTTTCGCGCTCGCAGAGCGAGAGGATGTTGACGTATTGGTCGAGCTCATCGGCGGTACGGATGATGCCTTCACACTGGTAAAGGCAGCGCTAGCCAATGGCAAGTCGGTCGTCACCGCAAATAAAGCTTTACTAGCACACAATGGCGCTGCGTTATTTCAAATAGCCAGAGAGAATGGGGTGTCCTTGTTATTCGAGGCAGCGGTGTGTGGTGGCATTCCGATTATCAAAGCGTTGAATGAGAGCTTTGTAGGAAATCGAGTGAAGGGCATTGCTGGAGTTATCAATGGCACTACTAACTTCATCTTAACCAAAATGGCCCAGCAAGGCCAAAACGGCGCCTTTGACGCAGTGCTCGCTGAGGCCCAACAACTTGGCTACGCCGAGGCTGATCCAACTTTCGACATAGGCGGCATGGATGCGGCGCACAAGCTTTCTATCATGGCAGCGCTCGCGTTTCACGAGCCCCTGCAGCTCGATGCGATTCACGTTGAGGGAATCGAATCGATTACCAGTGACGATCACGAGTGGGCCGAGCGATTAGGATTTAGCATCAAACATTTGGGAATCGCGCTTGCCGATGATAGCGGCATAGAAATGCGGGTTCACCCGGCCCTTGTCCCTAATGGGTCGCAGCTTGCCTCCATTCAAGACGTGACCAATGCAGTCAATGTGCTTGCCGACCCGCTGGGTGAAATTTTGCTCACAGGAGCCGGTGCAGGAGCCGGACCAACTGGTAGTTCTGTGGTTTCGGATCTCTTCGATTTGGCGGCAGGATGCGCACGAAAACCACCGCCCGCGCTTATGTCGCTGACAAGCACGCGTGCTGCAAAATCGATAGAGCACACTATGAGTGGTTGGATGGTCCGAGTCGAAGTCCCGGATGAGTCAGGTGCCATTTCGGAAGTCGCTTCAGTACTCGCTGAATACGGGTTGTCTATCGATCAAATTCAGCAACGTGATTCAGCGGGTGGCATGGCGACGGTCGCGTTGATACTGGATCCTGTGCAGGAGGACCAGCTCCGCAGTGCGCTCTCAAACTTAGAAGGTCGATCGAACGTGGCGGGTACTCGCGCAATCCGGGTGTTCGACCCGCGAACAGTCGGTTGAGTCGCGCCTAATCTCGGGTAACGAGCCTTGACGAAGCTTTTGCAGGCGGCTTGGCACGAGTGAAGTAGCGTCCGTTAGACGGGTTCTTTACTCGATGCTAAGTCGCAAGTGACGAGGCTCATTCGGCCGAGCCGTGCAATGACGGCTTGCTTCCCAGACAAAAGCGGGGCGGAGCCAACCCTTCACAGTGTAGTGATCACCACGGCCTTCGTTTACAATCGCCGCCCCATAGGACAGTGATCGGGGCGTGTTGATTAGCGCTCAATGGGTCGAATGGAAAGCGTATGGAAACAAATACCCTAACAACAGGAATCAAAGATGGTCGAGCACGCGTTTCCGTGCTGAGGGGGTATCTTTGACTACGATACTAAGAAGGATCGTTTAGCAGAGGTCGAGCTCGAGCTCGCTGACCCCACAGTATGGGATGAGCCTGAGCGGGCACAAAAATTGGGTCAAGAGCGATCAGCCTTGGAGACAGTGGTTAAGGCGGTAGAACGGTTAGAGATAGGATTTGCCGAACTCGAAGAAATCCTTGCCCTTGCGGTTGATGAGCAAGACCACGAACTATTGGATGAGGCTACGACTGAACTTGCGAGTTACCAGGGTGATCTCGAAAAGCTTGAATTTCAGCGAATGTTTTCTGGTCAAATGGATGCCAACTGCGCCTATCTTGATGTGCAGTCTGGCTCTGGAGGTACTGAGGCACAGGATTGGGCCGAAATGTTGCTTCGAATGTACTTGCGCTGGGGCGAGGCTCAGGGGTTCAAGGCCGAAATCGTTGAGTGTTCAGAGGGAGAGGTGGCTGGCATCAAATCCGCGACGGTCCGCATCGAGGGTCCCTATGCCTACGGCTGGCTTCGCACGGAGACGGGTGTTCATCGCTTAGTCCGCAAGTCCCCCTTCGACTCAGGCAACCGTCGGCACACCTCCTTTGCCTCTATTTTCGTTTCGCCTGAACTCGATGATGATATTGATATCGAGTTGGATATGAACGAGGTTCGAGTAGATACGTACCGAGCGAGTGGTGCCGGAGGGCAGCACGTTAACAAGACAGACTCAGCGATTCGACTGACTCACATTCCTAGCGGGATCGTTGTGCAATGTCAAAATCAGCGATCTCAGCACAAAAACCGTGACCAGGCAGTGAAACAATTGAAGGCAAAGCTGTACGAGATGGAGGAGCAGAAGCAGAAACAAGCGCTGCAGGCCATTGAGGACAGTAAATCTGATATCAGTTGGGGGAGCCAAATACGTTCTTATGTCCTTGATTCGGCGAGGATCAAAGACTTGCGCACGGGTGTTGAAACTTCCAATACTCAAAATGTGTTGGATGGCGAATTGAACGACTTTATTGAAGCCAGTTTAAAGCAGGGGCTTTAGCCGACTGGTTAGCCGACCGAAGGATGGAATCCAATCTATGAGTAACGAAGATCAGGAACAAGATCTCCCCTCGTTAATAGCCCAACGGCAGAGCAAGCTTGCTGTGCTCAAAGAGGAGGGGGTTAACCCTTATCCAAATGATTTTCGCCGAGACAATGTGACGGCAGAATTGCATGCGGCCTATGGTGATTCTGAAAAAGAGACGCTCGAGTCTAGTGCCATCACTGCATCGGTCGCCGGCCGGGTGCTACTTAAGCGCGTAATGGGCAAAGCAAGCTTTTTAACCATTCAAGATTATGCAGGTCAAATTCAAATCTATGTGACTCGAGATGCATTGGGTGAGAGCGACTATGCTTTTTTCAAAACATTGGATATCGGGGATATCGTTGGCGTAACCGGTACCATGATGAAAACCATGAAAGGGGAACTATCGGTGGCGGGGACATCGGTTCGATTGCTCACTAAGTCCTTGCGACCTCTCCCTGAAAAACACAAAGGACTCACCGACACCGAGATGCGGTATCGGCAGCGCTATGTTGACCTGATCGTCAATGAATCCTCGAGGTTGGTATTTCGCAGACGAGCGGAGATCATCGATCGTATTCGCCGATTTTTGATCGACCGTGAATTTATGGAGGTGGAGACTCCCATGATGCAAGGCATCCCGGGTGGAGCTACTGCCCAGCCATTCGTGACGCGCTATAACGCCCTTGATCAGGACATGTATCTTCGAGTGGCGCCTGAGCTGAACTTGAAGCGTTTGGTGGTCGGAGGAATCGAGCAGGTATTTGAGATTAATCGAAACTTCCGCAATGAAGGCATATCAACCAAGCACAGTCCTGAGTTCACCATGCTTGAGTTTTATTGGGCGTATGCGGATTACCATGACCTCATGGACTTGACGGAGACCTTGTTTCGCGAACTCGCGGAAAAGGTACTTGGCGTATCGTCGTTTAGCTACCAAGGGGTAGACATCGACTTTGGCCAACCCTTTGCCAGAATGACGATGGCAGAAGCGATCGTGGCATTTTGTGATGAGATTGACGCCGAGGCTGTGAATGATGTCGCGCGGTGTAAAACGCTGCTAGCAAACGCTGGCGTAGAGGCCAAAAATGAATGGGGTTTGGGCAGGCTACATCTGGAACTATTCGAGACCCGAGTGGAAGATCAAATCGAGCAGCCAACCTTCATCATGCAACACCCTATCGAGGTGTCGCCGCTGGCAAGGCGGAACGATCACACGCCAGAATTGACGGATCGATTTGAACTCTTCGTAGCGGGTAAAGAGATTGCCAATGGGTTCTCTGAACTGAACGATCCAGCCGATCAGGCGGCCCGTTTCAGAGCACAGGTTGCTGCCAAGGAGGCAGGAGACTTGGAGGCGATGCATTACGATGCGGACTACATCACTGCGCTGGAATATGGCTTGCCGCCCACCGCTGGCGAGGGCATCGGAATCGATCGGTTGGTGATGCTACTGACTGATTCGGCTTCGATACGAGACGTGATTTTGTTCCCCCACCTGAGGAATCGAGACGCATAGTAGTGGCATCCATCGGGCTCTCTGCATCTTGGCTTGCGCAAGTCGGCGATGAGTTCGAGCGCGACTATATGGTCAACCTCAAGCAATTCCTGCTCGCAGAGCGTTCGGCAGGAAAGGAGATCTTCCCCAAGGGATCTGAGTACTTTGCCGCGTTAAACGCGGTGGCTTATGAAGACGTTAGAGTAGTGATACTAGGGCAGGATCCCTATCACGGGCCTGGGCAGGCCCATGGGCTTAGCTTTTCAGTTCCCAAAGGGTTTCGGATCCCGCCTAGTCTCAAAAACATTTATCAGGAACTCGCGCAGGATCTGGGATTACAAGCATCCGACTTTTCTCATGGCTATTTGGAGCGATGGGCGTCGCAAGGTGTGCTTCTCTTGAATAGTGTGTTAACGGTGAGGGCCGGCGCTGCGGCCTCGCACCGCAGCAAGGGATGGGAGCAATTTACCGATCAGATAATCCGCAGTTTGGGGGCACGTGAAGCGCCGCTTGTGTTTATGTTGTGGGGAAGCTTTGCCGCGGCTAAAGCATCGATGATTAAGGGCGATCAACACCTTATCTTGAAAGCCCCCCACCCATCTCCGTTGTCTGCCTACCGAGGGTTTTTCGGGTGTCAGCACTTCTCCAAGTGCAATGAATTTCTTGCAAAATGTGGAGAGCCGATTGACTGGCGAGTTAGTCCCAAAGAGCGCTGACGTGTCGCCGCTAGACTGCCCAGGAGAGAATCGTGCGTTTGTCGAGGCGCAATTCGGCACCGCTGGAGCCCGTTGGTCGGACGCCGTGCCAGCGGTTCTTCAGGACCGTATTGATCGTTGGTCATTGTCACTCGGAGAGACCATGGCGGGCGGTCTTAGCCAAAATATCGTGATGGAAGTCGACGTTAAGGGGCGACCCGCGGTTCTCAAATTAGGGTACCCAGATGAGGATCAGTTGCGAGAGCAGGCATGGTTGCTGGCTAGCGAGAGTGATCGAATCGTTGGCGAACGAGTCGACACGCTGAGTTTGTTTCGCTCTTGCTAAATTGCCAACTGCCGCTGCCGCTAGACCAGCCCGCGCCCAGTCACCGCGACATGCTGCTTGAAATTGCACGCCAGCCAAATTCTGCGCTGCCGTCGGATTTGCTTCGGCTCGTTCGCGAGTCGATTTCGCTTGCCGAAGAACTTGACAATGGGGCGCACGGTGGCTCCAGTTGGCTCCACGGAGATTTACACCCAAGCAACATACTATGGGATGGACAGCAAGCTGCTTGGCGAGTAATTGACCCCAAAGGCTACAGGGGACCCCAAGTGATGGCGCTGGGGCGATATTTGCACAATTTCCTCGATAATGTATCGGAAAGCCTAGGGCAGTCAGTCTCTGACGCTGCTCGGGAGGTGCTGCTTAAGGAACGGGTGAGGGTCTTGGCTAGAGAAATAGGCCGACCTGAAGTCTACTGATGCTGACGGTGTTCATCGATCTCGTGCTAGCAGTCAGTTGGTCCGAGCAATCGGATAACCAAGCCTCATTCGAGTGGTGGGGTCACTTGATTCAGTTCGCGCGAGCAGAAGCGCTCAGCCTTTCTCTCTAAATAAACGATAGAGCCGCGTTGCCAATCCTTGCGCCCTCGATTTGAGCATCGCGTTTGATCATTGCCGCGACGACCCAGTGATCCTCCAACTGCGCGGCTTGAATGACTGCTCCGATGGACGTTCCCTCGCTGTCAGTCACCGTCAGAGGTTCGTCCCGTTGAACTAGCTTATCTAATTGTCCGATACGGACTGCTTGCTTGGTTTTACCCTTGAAGTGAACGCGGGCGATGATTTCCTGGCCAAGATAGCAGCCTTTGTCAAAATCAACGCCACCGAACTGATCCATGGCGAGTTCTTGCGGAAGAAATTGGTCGCTTTCAGTCTCGGTGGTCCAAAGGAGGCCGCGTCTCAGTGCTCGAGCTGTCCATCCGCCATCGATGATTGGCGCGTCAAGGGACTCGGAGGTCCAGATCTCCCCTTCTTGATCCTCTGCCGAGAAGGTCAAGACATCGCGGTCCGAGGGTAGTGTCGTCGCATAGCAGGCGAGAACATCACTCTTGTCTGTGATGGATGCTTTGGAGAATACGATGAATTTCTTGAGCGCGTTGATGACTGGGTCAACCATCTGTTGGTCAAGGCGAAGCAATATACCGGGCTCGTTATCCGCGGAATTCGCATCCGACAATCTCGCAACCGCCGCGGTGGATAAGACGCGACCCTGGATGGTTGGGATGGCCGTGTACATCGCCAAGCCGTTCCCAAGCTGTGAGAGATCTCGAGTGCAGTAACCTTGGAAGAATTTCTCTGCATCAACGCCTCGAATCTCGACGAAGCCAAATTGGGGTAGGGCGGTTAGCATGTTCAGCGGAATTCGGTGGAAAAATGCAAGCTTAGTCAATCGACTAATTGCTGCCAAGTGACACGGAATGGCAAGGCTGTTGCGGGAGCGCCCCGTCAGAACCGGCGTGATACTTTCGGCCTTCAGCCTTTTTCGGTGGCATTGTAGAGAGGAAGGTTCATTCAATGAAATATCGAAAGTCTGACCGTTGGAGTTAACCTGCCGCGCGTCGACCCGCTATGGCAGACGAAGCGTACAATTTACGGGTTTTTGAATGCGCAGGAACGAAACTCTAACCGCTAATGCGCACTCATCCGTCAGCGATCGTACGCAATATTGCAAGCAACCGCGGATAAGCTTAAACGATTGAAAGGAAAGGATATGGAAGAGGTCAGTGAAACCAGAAGTCAAACCGAACTTAATCGTCTCCGTTGGCGGTCGCGTCGAGGGATGGCGGAGCTGGATGTCCTGTTTGTACCTTTTTTTGAGGAAGCATTTGATGCATTGAATGCCGAAATGAAGGAGGTTTATGCGCGAATGCTTGATGAGGAGGATCCGGAACTCTGGAGTTGGTTTAGTGAGCAATCGGCCCCAAATGATCCGCAATATCGCTCGCTCGTCTCATTGATGCTAAGCCGTGTCAGACCAAATGACTCATGAGCAGGATAGCTTGTAGGTGTGGTCCTACAGCCGTCGATTGCTACGGTAGGTCAGTCCGGTATTGCTGACGTTGAACGATTCTCTCTACCTGGCGTTACTCGTTTCAAAGCCCGTCGTGCTGATAGCGACTAGACTGTCAGCTCGGCTTCTTTTACCAACCCCGTGATTTTTACACGGGGGGTTCGAACCTCCCGCCTGGCTCTGCGTCGCGCCTGCTGCGGGCGCTGGCGAACTGGTCTATCTGCACTAGCTGAGACCTCGCTACGATAAAGACATGTTCGCAAGAACATTGGGCTCAGTTTACGAGCAGTGCCCAGTGGCACAGGGAATGGATTGACTCGAGTTAGGTAGGATCAAATGCGCTCTCTCTGCGTCTCTTTGGTCATCAAAGGAAACCCCTGCGTACTTCGTCACGCGATTGACCTACCACCTTCAGCGCGGTCGTCGTATGACTTTAGGCGGCTTCGGGTACTGACGTGCTGGCTATCAGCGGCGCTCCCATCGGCAGCAAATGTCGAGCAGGGTAGACCAAAGTCGCTGCGAGGGTAAATGCGCTTTTGTTTTGAAGGGCGAGTGGTTCAGGCGCTGATTAGTGAGGCGCTTGATTCCAGATTTTCTTCCGACCCGATGGGTTGTCACGATCGATGATATCGCGCTGCACTAATCTCCATCCTTCTCTGTGATGCTAGTGCATCAACGACTTGCGAAGCACAGAGACCGGCTACGATGCCCGTTCTTCGACCTTGCCTTTAACCAGATCCGTGAAAAAAGAACGACTCAGGCAAAAATGGTTTTAAGCATAATTAGTTGGCGCAAGAACGGTGTCGATGGCCTCGCTCATTGTTTCAGGATAATCCGTTGTGTAATGCAGACCCCGACTCTCTTTTCTTCTGAGCGCTGAGGCAATAATCAAATCGGCAACTTGGGCAAGATTTCTGAGCTCGATCAGATCGCGAGTAACGAAGTGGCGTTGATAGTGCTCGTCGATCTCCCTTTGTAGTAGTTTAACCCTGCGTTGAGCGCGAATCAGGCGCGCATCTGACCGGACTATGCCAACGTAATTCCACATCAGGCGCCTTAATTCGTCCCAGTTGTGAGCGATCAGCACATCTTCTTCTGAGGACGTGACTTGGCTTGCATCCCACGCGGGAATATCAAGAAAGGTTGTGCCTGGGCGCGCACCTGAGGCGATTTCCTTGGCGGCCGCGCGAGCGAAGACCAGGCACTCGAGTAAAGAATTGCTTGCCATTCGATTGGCGCCATGTAGGCCGGTATAGGTTGATTCACCCACCGCATACAGTCCATTGACGTCGGTGCGGCCTGCTAAATCCGTCATGATGCCCCCACAGGTGTAGTGTGCCGCAGGGACGATTGGAATGGGCGTTGTTGTGATGTCAATGCCAAAGGATAGACATCTCTGATAGATCGTTGGGAAATGACGCTTGACGTCTTCAGCGGGTCTGTGACTGATGTCTAGCAGCACGTGATCGCAGCCTAATCGCTTCATCTCAAAGTCAATAGCCCTAGCGACGATGTCTCTTGATGCGAGCTCGGCGCGCTCATCAAATCGGGACATAAACGCCTCGCCATTGGGGAGTCGTAAAATCGCGCCCTCCCCCCTTAATGCTTCTGAAATGAGGAAGGACTTCGCTAGCGGATGGTAGAGACAGGTCGGATGAAATTGATTGAACTCCATATTGGCAACGCGGCAACCCGCTCTCCATGCCATAGCGATACCATCGCCTGAAGCAGTGTCTGGGTTACTGGTGTAGAGGTAGACCTTGCTTGCCCCTCCTGTCGCGAGCACGACATTGGGGCTAGCAATGGTCGTGACTGACTGGGTCGTCTGATTTAGGGCATAAATGCCGCACACGGTTTTGGAACCTAATCCGAGCTGGTTAGTTGTGATGATATCGAGCGCGATCGTGTCAATTAGAAAACTGATGCTGGGCTTTGAGGTCGCGGCGCTGTAGAGCTGCTCGGAAATCTCCTTACCGGTCGCATCTGCTGCATGAATGACCCGCCGATGACTGTGGCCACCCTCTTGGGTTAAGTGAAACTCAGACCGTCCGCTCGCGCTAACCCGTGTGTCAAATTTAACGCCCAGTGAGATCAACCACTCAACAATCTCCCTACTCCGCTCTACTACAAAGCGAACCGCGGGCTTCTGGCAAAGACCATCCCCCGCACGAAGCGTGTCAGCAATGTGCGCATCGATGCTGTCATAGTCGTCGAGTACTGCGGCAACGCCACCCTGAGCGTAATAAGTAGATCCTTCAAGCGGGCGTTCTTTGCTTAGGATTCCAACTTTCAGGTGATTCGGTAATGTCAGTGCCAAACTTAGTCCCGCAGCCCCACTCCCAATGATTAAGACATCAAATTGCTCGGAGGATGTATGAGGTCGTTGATTCATTAGCTAGGCTTCCGAGGGTTAGTGGTCTGGTATCATTCAACGGTAATAGTGGTACGCATGTGAACTTCGGTTCGCTCTAGCGGTCCCAAATCATAAAGCCTCGCCCTGGAAAAAGCATTGAGCCAAAACGAATCCGATCAGCGCCTAGTTTCCCGCGTGCAGAGAGGAGATCGGCGCGCATTCGATGCATTGGTGATAAAGTACCAAAGTAGAATTGCGACATTGATCGGTCGATTCGTCCGCGACTCTGATGAAGTGATGGACGTCACCCAAGAGACGTTTATTAAAGCCTATCGCGCGATAGGATCGTTCCGGGGTGATGCGCAGTTTTACACCTGGCTTTACCGAATCGCCTCGAACACCGCCAAAAATTATCTAGTCGCGAAATCACGTCGCCCGCCTGATACCGACTTGTGGGTAGGTGAGGGCGATCCTGGTGAAGGAGCGATAGAGATAGAAAGTGTTGACGAGCCCCAAGGCCTTCACGAACGAGATCAAATGCTTGAAGCGTTGAGCGAAGGCCTAGAAAATCTACCAGAGGAACTCAAAGTGGCGCTGGTGTTTCGGGAATTTGATGGACTGACATACGAAGAGATCGCTGAGGTGATGGAGTGCCCCGTAGGAACTGTGAGGTCTAGGATTTTTCGGGCAAGGGAGGCGCTCGAGAAAATCATAGATCGAGAGGGCAAAAGTGAGTCGCACTAAAGTCCAGAATGAGAACGAAGATACGCGGAACCAATGTAAAATTCGATGGTCAAACGAGTCTGTGAGTGGCGTAATGAGCGGTAATTTCAGCGATAAAGGCCCATTAGAACTTGCGGTATGTGAAAAGCAGGCTAGTCGGGGACCATTGCGATAAACGCACTAAAATATGGGTAATTCGGTAATCGAAAACCTGCAGCCTCAAATAAATCGAAGTGCGGCAATTAAGATAGAAACGGTAAGTAGAGGCGAAACAGCAAGAAGCACGATGGAAAAGATAGTCTATTTTGGTCGAAGTGCCGTTTGGATAGAAGCGTTTATGAGCAGAAGTAAGCGGGTAGTTAAAGCACATGGAAAGTAAGAAATCGTCTTGGTCAGCTTTTATCGATGGTGAGCTCAGTGAGCTCGAGGAACTGCGTCTGATCCGCGAAAGCGACTTGGCTGGAATGGCATCCAGCGTGTATCGCTGGAGTGAGCTACGCAATAAGCTGACCGCTCAGCAGGGTCAACCATCACTATCGATAGATGAACAAGTGATGTTGAACCAAAGAATAATGGCTGCTCTTGACGAAGAGGGTGAGTGGGTCGCGAAGGACTCGACGCGAGCGCGATCCCTATGGCCAATGGCAGCCGCGGCTTCGCTTGTTGTTGCAGTCGTGGTGGGACTGCTCATTCAGTCCACATCCAATGTTCTAGTAGATCCAGAGCAGGTTGTCTCCAGTACCCCTGCCTCTGGAATTGAAGGCCAAAACGCGGGAGCTCGTTCCGCATTGGTGCCAAACGCTGTGATGCCACTGGTTGCGAATTCGGAAACCGAATTGAAGGCGCTTGACGAGGAGACTCAAGCAAGACTTCGTCAGTATCTTGAGGAGCATGATAGGTCGGTAGGCCGACGAGCGAATCAATCACAATTTGTAACTTTCCCGAATGACTCGAATTAGGAACCAGTAGTGCTTATGCCAAGGGTCATACATCCCGGTTTGCGCAAGCGAATCCCGAGCAATGGCATCGCGTTGCTCGTGCTCTTTGGAATTTTCGTGAATCCAGCTGTGGCTGCGGAACGAGCTGATATTGGGCTTCGCACAGAAGAGCGAGATCCCAATCACTGGATTCTGAGAATGGGAGCGGCCTTGATTGAGGAAAACTACCGTGGTGTATTTACCATCGCTCGAGGCGGAGAGTTCAACTCTTTAGAAATCGATCATCGGTATCAGGATGGAAAGATTGCTGAGCACTTGACGCAACTCAATGGACCTCACCGCAAGGTCATCCGTAGTGGACAAGCAATTCAGTGTTTTCACGAAGATAGCGCATCCTCTCTCGATCATACGGTCCATCTTGGCCCGTTCAGTCAATCCTTCAATGCTTCCCTACAGGCACAGTCAAATCATTATGTCTCCAAGGTCGTTGGTTTAGATCGGGTTGCGGGTCGGCAAGCAGTTCTCCTTAGCGTGCAAGCGAGCGCTGGCGATCGATTTGGGTTTATGTTGTGGATTGACCGGGAGCGAGGACTGCTTCTTCAGTCCCACTTGGTCGATCGAGGTCGGATTCTGGAAGTCTTTCAATTTGCATCAGTCGAGTTTGATTTGACATCGCCCCTCGCTTCGCAAGGACCCGAATTCCAAGGGTGGATCGCACACTCCTTAACCGAAGAGGTAATGACGGCAAGTGAGAAGCCCTCTTTCAAAGTTAAGTGGAAGCCTGCGGGGTATCGGGTAGTGTCCTCAAACAGGCATCGCATCCATTTCAGCGATGGTGTCAGTGACTTCTCGGTCTTTTTAGAAGCGGGGCGCGTAGCGCCAAGAATCGCGACGGAAATCAGAGGAAGAACCGTCGTGACGAGGCCGCTTCGCGGTCAAGAGGGCCAGATCACCATTGTGGGTTCGTTACCGTTGCCAACCGCTGAGCGTCTCGCCGAATCAGTGGAACCCGTTATCTACTAGCGCACGTAAAACCGACAAAATCCGATTCCATACGTTTTGCGGTCGGTGAGCGTGACTACTCGCCAGTAGTCGCTCAATCGGCGGTCGGGGCCTGTGGAAGGCTAGATAGACACTAGTAGAGCAAACACAAGCGACGGATGAGGCTGGCGATCAGTTTTTCGCGGTTAATGTTCGACAGGTGTGGACTTAGCTCCAAATCAGTTAAAGGGTTGAGGCATAAGCGTCTCTAAAGTTATTTCAGGTCGTTTGGTGCAGGATGTCTAACAAAATGATAAGTGTGGTGGGGCAATCATTGCCCGAATTAGGGCTTAATTCGCGCGAAGGACGCCGATTTGGGTGTGTGGGGTGCCATAGTCGATGCATCGACTTCGCCGGACAATCTGGAAAAATAGTCGGCGAAGGCGATCCAGATCTATCGTTATTGGCGAAAGCGATCAATCACACTGTGGGGATACCCGTTGCGTTGGCGACCACGCTGGTTGGATCCGCGGCGGTAGCCGGGTTTGGTGATGGGACGCAATTGGTGGTATTGGTACTTGGTTTACTAATAGGGGCTTTAGTGTGCAAGCCTCTCAGTTTTAAGGCCTATTGATGTTTAGATGCTGGCCTTTAGACCCTGTGACTTTCAGAATGAAGCGTAGCGAGATCAAGTGAAAATCGATGACACGAATCGCATAGATAGTGATTCGTGATCCGTAAGGGCGTTAGATCAAAGGCGTAGCAAAGCCAAAGATTTAAACGGACCATGGTCGCGGAAAGGCATTAGCCCTTTCAAGTCAGCATTAGGGAAATGTAATGACGTGGTGGAAAGTATGACCCATAAAAAACAGCAGAGTCTCTTCGTAAGAGGGGGGTTGATAGCGCTAGTGATGGGGCTATTCGCAGTTAATCATGCGAACGCAAATAATGGCCTGCCCGACTTCACCGCGTTGGTGCAAGAGAGCGCACCCGCCGTAGTCAATATTACGGTCACACGCAAAGCGCCAAGCTTTGAGGGTAGAACTGACGAGGAAATGCCTGAATTTTTTCGGCGTTTTTTTAGAGGTTACCCGCAAGATCGTCAACAACGGCCGGCCACGGGGTCGGGCTTCATTCTCGCGGAGGATGGGTATGTCCTGACCAACAACCATGTTGTGGAGGATGCGGATGAAATTATCGTTGCATTGAGTGACCGTCGTGAGCGAGAAGCATCACTCATCGGAGCTGATCCTGTGTCAGATCTGGCCTTGCTGAAAATCGAGGCCTCCGACCTTCCTGTAGTTCGAGTGGGTGAGTCCGAGACCCTGCGAGTGGGCGAGTGGGTTATGGCGATTGGATCACCGTTTGGCTTTGAGTTGTCCGTCACTGCCGGCATCGTGAGCGCCAAGGGACGTAGTCTGCCCGATGAGCGCGGGAATTATGTACCTTTCATCCAGACGGATGTCGCGATTAATCCGGGTAACTCGGGAGGTCCTCTATTTAACTTAGATGGTGAGGTCGTAGGCATCAATTCGCAGATCTTCACTCGATCAGGGGGGTTCATGGGTCTCTCCTTTGCAATCCCGATGGATATCGCGATGGAGGTTGTCGAGCAGCTTAAAGAGAAGGGAACCGTTTCCCGAGGTTGGCTAGGCGTACAGATCCAACGAGTTGATCGGGATTTGGCAGAGTCTTTCGGGCTTGATCGTGCTGCAGGGGCCTTAGTCACGAGAGTCTTTGCAGAAAGCCCCGCTGAAAAAGCCGGCCTCAAGGAGGGAGACATCATCACCGAGTTTGGAGGAAGGGCGATTGATCTCAGTTCGGACTTGCCCCATGTTGTTGGGCGAGTCAAAGCGGGGACGACAACAGAGGTCGTCGTTGTCCGCGAGGGAGACCGTCAAACGCTCGATGTGACCGTTGGCGAGTTGGATCAGTCAGCAGTGATGCAACCTTCTACGCTCAGCAGACCGCAGGATAATAGGCTGGGTATCATTGTCCGCGAACTGTCTGAGGAGGAGAAGTCATCAATTGAAGTGAGTCAAGGTGTGCTTGTGACGGAAGTCAATGCGGGACCGGGACGTCTAGCTGGACTGCAAGCCGGTGATGTGCTGACCACTATCAATAGCCAGTGGATCGACTCGGTAGAGGCGTTTGAGCAGCAAGTAAAAGCGTTGCCAGAAGGGATGGCGATTCCAGTACGCATTGTTCGAGATCGGCAGCCGCTCTTTGTCGCGATAAAAGTGAATGACTAGGCAGTTCGAATGGCACTGCCCAGGAATTTCCATTAGACTCGCGCGCTTCCACAACACCTTTCGAGTGCCTCGTTGACTGCTCCAGCGAATATCCGCAATTTCTCGATCATTGCCCATATTGATCATGGGAAATCGACGCTTGCAGATCGATTTATCCAGCACTGTGGTGGACTGAGCGATCGCGAAATGGCTGCTCAAGTCCTCGACTCCATGGATATCGAGCGGGAGCGAGGAATTACTATAAAGGCGCAGAGCGTCTCATTGAACTATAAGGCTCAAAGCGGCGAGACATACCAGCTCAATATCATCGATACACCGGGCCATGTCGATTTCTCCTACGAAGTGTCGCGCTCCCTGTCGGCTTGCGAAGGCGCCCTCTTGGTGGTCGACGCTGCGCAAGGCGTAGAGGCACAATCGGTCGCCAACTGTTACACCGCGGTTGAAGAAGGATTGGAGGTTATTCCTGTTCTTAACAAGATCGACCTTCCTAGTGCTGAGCCAGAGAGAGTCCAGCAGGAAGTTGAGGAAATCATTGGTATCGATGCGTCCGAGGCGCTGAGAGTCAGTGCAAAAACGGGTTTAGGCGTTGAGGATCTGCTGGAGCAGATCGTTGAATTGGTCCCGCCTCCGGAGGATTTCTCAAAAGAATCGTTGCAAGCGCTCATCATCGACTCTTGGTTCGATAACTATTTGGGGGTCGTGTCTTTGATTAAAGTAGTCAAAGGCAAGATCTCCAAGCGAGACAAGTTTCAGATTTGCTCTACAGGGAAAATCTATCAGGCCGATAGCATTGGTATATTTACTCCTCGGCGGGAGGCTAGAGATTCGTTAGAGACGGGCGAGGGGGGGTTTTTAGTTGCGGGGATCAAGGACGTAAAAGGCGCTCCCGTTGGTGACACCATCATTGTCCCCGGTACGGAGACGATTGCGCTTCCTGGATTTAAGACGGTTAAGCCGCAGGTTTATGCGGGTATGTTCACCGTTAGTGCTGATGATTTCGAGAATTTCCGAGAAGCGCTCGAAAAACTGACGTTGAACGACGCGTCGCTGGTGTACGAGCCTGAGAGCTCAGATGCGCTGGGGACTGGCTTTCGTTGCGGGTTCCTTGGGATGCTCCACATGGAGATCATCCAGGAGCGTTTGGAACGCGAGTACAACCTCGATCTGATCTCATCTGCTCCCACAGTGATTTACGAGGTCGAGAAAAAGGCGGGCGATGTCATTAAAATCCATAACCCTTCGCAGCTTCCCGATGTCGGCAGTATCGCTGAGATGCGAGAGCCAATTGTGGTTGCCAATATTTTGGTGCCGAGTGAGCATCTTGGAAATGTGATCAAGCTCTGCGAGGAACGCAGAGGGGTTCAACGTGACATGCAGTTTGTAGGGCGTCAGGTCTCGCTAACCTATGAGTTGCCCATGAACGAAGTGGTGCTTGATTTCTTCGACCGCTTGAAATCCGTGTCGAGGGGTTATGCATCACTCGACTATAGTTTTGAGCGTTTTCAGGTGGCGCGGCTTCAGCGGCTGGATATTTTAATAAACGGTGATCGAGTCGACGCGTTGGCGGTGATCGTTCATTCCAGTGACGCTAGATCCAAAGCTATGGCGGTGACTAGTAAGATGAAGGAGTTGATACCACGGCAACTCTTTGATGTTGCTATTCAGGCAGCGATCGGCGGGCAAATCATTGCCAGGCAAACCGTCAAAGCGTTACGAAAAAATGTCACAGCGAAGTGTTACGGTGGAGACGTCACCCGAAAGAAAAAGCTGCTCGAGAAGCAAAAAGCCGGGAAAAAGAGGATGAAGCAACTCGGTAGTGTAGAGATTCCTCAAGAGGCATTTCTTGCTGTTTTAAAAGTCGATCGATAGACAAACTCGTTGGAGTGATGAATTGAGCGTCAATTTCCCTCTTTTCCTAGTCATCGCAACCGGATTGTGCGGTGCAATATGGCTGCTTGACGCGCTGGTACTGCGACCTGGGTCAAAAGGAGATGCGGAAGAACCTCCTAACTGGATCGTGGAATATGCAGTGTCTTTCTTCCCCGTTCTGTTATTCGTACTGGTGCTGAGATCGTTTCTCGTAGAACCGTTCCAGATCCCAACTGGGTCGATGATTCCGACGCTGAAGGTTGGTGATTTCATTCTCGTTAACAAGTATGCCTATGGAATAAGGTTGCCCGTGGTGGGAACCAAAATTATCGATGTGGGTGACCCTGAACGCGGAGATAGTATGGTGTTTATACCGCCGCATGAGGAGGAGTACTTCATCAAGCGTGTCATCGGCTTGCCAGGCGATCGCGTCCGATATCAGAATAAAACGCTATATATCAATGGTGTTGAGCAAGCTCAGGTGTTTGAGCGAGAGGTTCGAGAATTTAGACCGAGGCAGCTGGAGTTTGAAGAAACATTTGGCGACCGACCTCACTCGATTTATAGGAACCTCTACAATGACCCGAGAATCCAAGAGTGGGTGGTACCCGAGGGCCATTATTTCATGATGGGAGATAACCGAGATCAGAGCAATGATTCGCGGTTTTGGGGGTTCGTCCCTGACGAAAACGTGGTCGGTCGAGCTTTCGCGGTTTGGATGCATAAAGATCCAGGACTATCTATGCCGACTTTCTCGACAACCCGTTGGATCCGTTGAGTGCCTCCCGGTGCACCAGGACGAGATCAGAACAGTGTCATTATCATCACCCAGTTCGGTGAAGGGTCCCCAAGTTGGTGATTGGTTTGAGATCGGGGTCGACCGTGGTGACTGAGCTGTCACGTCACCCGCTTGAGCGACTCCTAGGTCTATCTTTTTCTGATCCTTCTCTGCTCCAAGAGGCTTTGACCCATAAAAGCGCGGGGACGCCCAATTATGAACGCTTAGAGTTTCTAGGGGATGCAGTCCTAGAGCTCGTTGTCACTGAGCAAATTTACCTTTTGCATCCAGCGCTGGACGAGGGAGCTATGACGCGAATGCGAGTCGCACTGGTTCGCCGCGAATCACTGGCTGAGGTGGCAAAACGTTTGCAGCTGGGTTCTCACTTGCGGTTCGGGCCAGGAGAGCGAAAGTCCGGCGGCATGCATCGTGCCTCGATTTTGGCCGATAGCTTTGAAGCATTGCTCGGCGCCCTTTACCTAGACAGCGGATGGGAGGTCGTGAGAGAAATTATTAAATCCCAATTTGACTGGGATAAGCTACAGTCGGCTTCTGCTGATGGCCTAAAAGATTCAAAGACCCGATTACAGGAATGGCTTCAAGCCAAAAACTTGCCCCTTCCAGATTATGCTGTCGTCAGAATAGAGGGAAGGGAACACGACCGGGTTTTCACAGTTCGATTGACAACGTCTGCAGTTGAAAAAGCGGTTGAAGCATCGGCTTCATCGATTAAGTGGGCCGAACAGGCAGCAGCAGCGTTGGCGCTTGAGCAACTGGAGCGCTGAGTGAACACGGTCAACACCCGTGCAGGGTATGTAGCGATTGTCGGCCGGCCCAATGTTGGCAAGTCAACGTTAATGAATGCGCTGATCGAGCAAAAGGTTAGCATCACCTCACGCAAACCACAGACGACACGCCATCACATTTTGGGAATCAAAACGTTGAGCGAGACCCAAATTTTATTTGTGGATACACCTGGAATTCACTCTAATCAAAAACGAGCCATCAACCGTTACATGAATCGTGCTGCACAGAGCGTAATTGCCGATGTTGACGTCACAGTTATGTTGGTTGATCGCCACATCTTCACGGCTGACGATGAAATGATTCTGGAACGTATCCAAAAAAGTGGTTGCCACCTCATTCTAGCCATTAATAAGGTCGATAGGATTAGGCAGCAACAAGAGATCCTCCCTATTATCGCTGCGCTAAAGGAGAGAGTCGGCAATCGGAATATTGTGCCCATTTCTGCAAGCCGGAAGGAAAACCTTGATGCCCTTCTAGGGGTAATAGAATCATCCCTGCCAGCATCTCCTTTTTACTTTCCTCCTGAAGAGGTGACTGATCGAAGTGAAAAATTCTTAGTCGCTGAGTTGGTTCGGGAAAAGTTAATGCGCCAGTTTGGCGAAGAATTACCATACGCCACCACCATTCAACTCGAGCGTTTTGAAGCGCAAGCGAAAGTGATTCAAATCGATGCAACGATTTTTGTGGAACGAATGGGACAACGAGCCATCTTAATTGGGGCAGGGGGCAATAAGCTCAAGAGAGTGGGGATCGACGCCAGAAGAGATATTGAAAAGTTGCTGGATCACCAGGTCATGTTGCGGCTTTGGGTCAAGGTAAAACGCGGATGGTCTGATGATGAGCGGGCACTTCGGAGCTTGGGCTATGGCGAGGAATAATTGGGCTCTGCTTGAGGGATACATACTGCACCAAAAGCCCTACCGAGAGAGCAGTGTGATAGCAGAGTTTTTTTCCCGGGATGAGGGGCGCATCCCTCTACTGTTTAACGGCCTCAGAGGGAAGAATTCGCGCCGGAAGGCAGGCGGATTGATTCAACCCTTCGACCACCTGGCGATCAATGTAGCGCCAAGAGGTGATATGAGACGTGCGGAACTGAAGGATCAGTTAAGCAGCAGTCTTAAAGTGGTTGGCACTCGGACGTTTTTTGGTATGTATGTCAATGAGTTGGTGTATCGCCTAAGTGTGCGAGAAGAGCGCACACCAGAGATCTTTGACCTTTACCATCGATTTATGGAGGCGCTAAAACTAGAATCTTTTCAAGTGAGATTTTTGACGGGTTTCGAGGTTCAGTTCTTGAAAGCTTTAGGTTACGCCATCGACTTGACCCGTGCCGATGGTGGAGAGCAATTTGTGGAGGCAAGTAAGCGCTATCGCTTTGATCCTGAAGTGGGTTTAGTAACAGACCCTCTAGGGGCATTCTCGGGTGTAGAACTTAAAGCGGTGTTGTCCGAATCAGACCTTGATTCATCGCAAACCGCGCTTAGATCGGTAATCGATAGTTTGATAAGCCACCTACTCCGAGGGCGCCGGATTAATGCCCGTGCATTATGCGATAAATACCGATGATCAAAGGTATTGGTACAGATTTAACAGACCAACGACGCATTCAGCGGGCATTTAATCGATTTGGCGACCGTTTTGTTGCCAAAGTGCTCTGCATTGCCGAAATAGATGTTTTCCGGTCAATGGGCTCTGATAGAAAACGGGTGGCTTATCTGGCGAAACAATTCGCCGCAAAAGAAGCCGTCGTTAAAGCGATGGGTACCGGATTCAGACAGGGTATAACCATGCGTCAAATCGAGATCAAAAGGCAGTCAACAGGAGCGCCTGCAGTGCGCCTTCATGATCGAGCGTTGCGGCGCGCGACGGAACTTGGTGTATCGGTTTGGTCGATCTCCTTATCCGATGACGGAGACTATTCATTGGCATTTGTTACGGCAGAGGGCGCCTAACAACTTTCCACTGTGCCCAAGTGGGTTGATGTGAATGACTGCTACCGGCTCCGTAAGCGAAGCGGGCCAACTGGTTATGAGCTTAGATCTATCCAGCATTATCCACTGGAGTAGGTTTACCCTATAGTGCGATGTCCGCTGAAAAAGGCTGATACGTCAGATGAATTACCCCACCATCGATCAGTTCGTAGGAGGCACACCACTAGTTAAGCTTCAGCGATTACCCGGTGATTCGACCAATACCATTCTGGCTAAGCTGGAGGGAAACAACCCGGCAGGCTCTGTGAAGGATCGGCCAGCACTTAGCATGATTAGCGAGGCCGAGACAAAGGGGTCGATTTCACCTGGCGACGTGCTGATAGAGGCAACTAGCGGGAACACTGGCATTGCGCTCGCGATGGTAGCCGCTATCAAAGGCTACAAGATGAAACTCATCATGCCCGCACACATGAGCGAAGAACGCAAGGCGGCGATGCGCGCGTATGGCGCAGAACTGATTTTAGTATCTCAAGAGGAAGGGATGGAGGGTGCCCGTGATTTAGCACTTGAGATGCAAGCGAAAGGACAAGGGATTGTGCTGGATCAGTTCGCAAATCCGGATAACCCAGTCGCTCATCACGGTGCCACAGGCCCGGAACTTATTGAGCAGACCGGTGGGGAAATTACGCACTTTGTCAGTTCCATGGGCACGACCGGAACCATTATGGGCGTGTCGAAATATCTAAAGTCAGTCAAACCGGATGTTGAGATTATAGGCCTTCAACCGACGGAAGGTCAGTCGATCCCGGGCATACGTCGTTGGCCTGAGGCTTATCTACCTAAAATTTACGACCCGTCTAGAGTCGACCGCATTTTAGACATCGATCAAGCGGAAGCAGAGTCGATGATGCGACGACTCGCAAGAGAAGAGGGTATATTCGCAGGGGTCTCTTCAGGCGGGTCCATTGCAGGCGCGTTGAGAATTAGCCAAGAGGTTGAACACGCGACCATTGTTGCGATCATTTGTGATCGAGGGGACCGGTATTTATCAACCGGTGTATATGACGTTGACTTAGCATAAAATAGCGCCCCCTACGGTATTGACCCTGTTGGCTAGGCTATGTCAAGACGCCAAAAGCAACCCAGATTAGCGGAGGTAACTGAGCTTGCCATAGAGGGCTATGGTCTGACGGAAGATCAGCGCTTTGGAGTGTATGGGTTACTACCCGGCGAGCGTGCGACCATTTACCCTCGACGTAAAAAGAAAGGCCGTTGGCTCGCAACCCATGATGCCCGTGAAAATTCCCATCCTGATCGGGTTACGCCAGCCTGTGCTCACGCTGACATTTGTGGTGGCTGTGCACTTCAGCATTTCGATCATGGCAGTCAGATCGCTTTCAAGGAAGCGCGGTTAGCCAGACTCTTCGATCCCTTCAAGCCAGGCGTTTTTTTGGCGGCATTGCATGGCTCTCCAAAGGCCTACCGTTCGAAAGCGCGTCTCGGCGTGAAGTACGTGATTAAGCGAGACGAGGTGCTAGTTGGCTTCAGAGAAAAGGCGAGTCCATTCGTGGCGGACATGAGTGATTGCTCCGTACTCGATAAGAGACTTGCTGCGCTTATCGGCCCTTTGAAATTGATGATTTCATCACTAACTGTAAAGGGCGCGATCCCTCAGGTTGAAGTGGCAGCGTCTAACGATATGGTCGCGCTGGTTGTGCGGCATCTGGAGGCATTTACACCAGAAGACGTTAACATTCTCGGACGATTTTCTTCGATGCATGGCATACGTATTATGACCCAGGCGGCCGGGCCTGAGTCGGTAATACCTTTGCCCGGTGAGGCGCCAGCCGTGTTGAGTTACACCCTTCAAAGCGAAGGATTAACCTTCGAATTTGAACCACTTGACTTCACTCAGGTCAATTTTTTGATGAACGACCGAATGACCAATCAAGCACTCGATTTGCTCGACCTGCAGGCTGGTGATCAGGTCATCGATGCATTTTGTGGCATTGGTAATTTTACGTTGCCGATTGCAAAAAGCGTGACCAGTGTACTGGGACTAGAGAGTGTTGAGGCGAGCGTCCAAAGGGCCAGGAAGAATGCCAAGAAGAACGCAGTGTCAAATGCGCTGTTCGAGGTCCAGGATCTTTATGCTAAGGAAGGGGTCCCCGATATTTTGGGCTATAACAAGATGCTGATCGACCCTCCCAGATCAGGAGCGGAACAATTGGTCCAATCGCCAGTGATCGATCGCTTAGAGAGGATAGTTTATGTTTCATGCTTTCCAGAGACGCTGGCGAGGGATGCAGAGTATTTAGTGGGGCGAGGATTCCGAGTCGACGCGGTAGGACTCATTGATATGTTCCCCCACACCGCCCATTTGGAAAGTATGGCTCTATTCGTCAGAGAGGCGTCTTATGGTTGAAGCCACTCGAAATCAGCGACAAATCACCTCGGGTGTAATGAATTTAGAGGACTGGTTGCAATCAGTACTTGATGCTCGAGAGGGTCTAGATGTCAATCGGCTTCGTGCTGCATGTGAATTGGCGAGTCAAGCCGAGCAAAAGGCGCTGGCGACGGTTGGGCCTTGGTCGGAAGGAAGAAGCAGCTATCTCACTGGGCTAGAAATGGCAGACATACTGCTGCCTTTAAAGGTCGATGAGGCATCTCTGGTAGCTGCGGTCATCTACCGATCGGTTCGAGAAAACCAAATCACGCTGAATCACGTTCGAAACCAGTTTGGCGCAGAGGTGGCAAGTCTAGTTGAGGGCGTGCTGAAGATGGTTGCTATTAGCAACATCCACATTCGGCACGATGAGGTTGTTTTGGGTCAAACGTCTGATCAGATTGATCAGGCAAAAAAAATGCTGATCTCGCTGGTTGACGATGTTCGTGTCGCGCTCATTAAATTGGCTGAGCGAACGTCGGCTATCCGAGCGGCATCAAAGACGGATCGAGAAAAACAGGTTGGCCTTGCTCAGGAGGTGAACGAAATCTATGCCCCGCTGGCGCATCGGCTCGGAATTGGGCATCTGCGTTGGGAGTTAGAGGATCTCGCTTTTCGTTATACAGACCCGGACTCTTACAAACGGATTGCCAAGTTATTGGATGAGAAGCGAACTACACGTCAGGCATATATTGAAGAAGTGTTGGCTCTCCTAGAGAGCAAATTAATGTTGGTAGGAGTAGAAGCAGAGTTACAAGGCCGAGCAAAGCACATTTCGAGTATCTGGAAGAAAATGATGCGAAAAGGCATCAAGTTTGCGGAAGTTTACGACGTTAGTGCGATTAGGATTCTGGTTGAATCCCCAGATGACTGTTATCGCGCCTTAGGGGTTGTTCACAATATTTGGCGCAACATTCCGAACGAATTTGATGACTATATCGCAAACCCTAAAAGCAATGGATATAAGTCGCTTCATACGGCGGTAATTGGTCCTCAAGGGAAAATCCTTGAAGTGCAGATTCGAACCGAGCAAATGCATATTGAGGCGGAGTACGGTGTTTGCTCCCACTGGCAATACAAGTCCAACGAATCGGTCGATCGATCAGCACGCTACGAGAGGCGCTTAGAGCTCTTGCGTCAGGTGATAGAATGGCAGTCTGAAGTCGAGCAACTGCCTGCTAGCTCAAAAGAAGTGCTCGCTAATGTCTCGCTTGATAGAGTCTATTTGTTTACTCCTGACGGGCATGTTATCGATATGCCGCCAGGCTCAACCCCCGTTGATTTTGCATACCGAGTCCACACCGAGATTGGGCACCGCTGCGTAGGTGCAAAAATAAACGGTCGGATTGCCCCGCTGAATCACCAGCTGCAGTCGGGGGATCAGGTCGAAATTGTAACTGGCGATGACCCTACGCCAAGACGCGAGTGGCTGCACTCACACCTTGGATACGTAACAACGTCCAGAGCCAAAACAAAAATCCAAGGATGGTTTTTGAGGCAGGCGAGACAGAAGAACATCGAAGAGGGTCAACGGCTACTGGAAGTCGAGCTACGGCAGTTAGGTCTCGATCAGTATGGTCATCAAGAGCTCAATCAAACCCTAGGCTATGAATCGGACGAGGATTTGCTCTTCGCGTTGGGGAGTGGAGATCTCGAACTAAGCCATGTTGTTGAAGCGATTGCACGGGCAGCTAGTATTCTAAAACTGGATTCACAAATGAATTTAGGGTTCGAGTCGGAGCGTCGAAAGCCTGGATTGATCAGCGGCATTGGTGATAGAGCCCACGCTATCGCGCCCTGTTGTCAGCCCATTCCTGGTGATGCGATTGCGGGGATATTAGAAGACACTGGCGTCGTATCAGTGCATATGCAAGAGTGCGTCGAAGTCTTAAATGCCGATGTTTATGGCCGTTTGATGAGATTGTCATGGCAGGATGACATTCAAGAGTTTTTTAAAGTTAATCTTGAAGTGATGGGCTACGATCGACCTGGCATACTGCACGAGATCGCTGGGTTATTTGTCACCGAGCAAATCAATATCTCTACGCTGCACTCAGAGTCATCCAGAGAAACGGGTCACGTGGAAATTCAGATGAGTATTGAGGTCACATCAATTACACCACTCATTCGGGTGCTCGAAATGATTCAACAGATTCCTAATGTGGCATCGGTCCGTCGGTTGGCGGGCTAATCCAATACCGTTAACGCAGAGGACAATCATGAAACTGATACTTTTAGGCGCGCCCGGAGTGGGCAAAGGAACACAAGCTCAGTTCATCACGGAGGCCTACCAGATTCCTCAAATTTCCACGGGTGACATGCTTCGTGAGGCGGTCAAAGCAGAGACGCCAATGGGTCTTAAAGTGAAGGCGGTCATGGACCGAGGAGATCTCGTGACTGATGACATTATCATTGCGCTCGTCAAAGATCGTATTAGCCAGCCAGATTGTAAGAACGGATTTTTATTTGATGGTTTTCCCAGAACGATTCCTCAAGCCGATGCGTTGGTTGATCAGGACATCGATCTAGATGCCATCGTAGAGATTGCGGTGCCATTTGACGAAATTATCAAACGAATGAGTGGCAGACGTGTTCACCTTGGCTCGGGCCGAACCTACCATGTCGAATATAACCCGCCTGCGAAAGAGGGTGTTGACGATGAGACTGGCGAGCCGTTGATTCAACGAGAAGACGATCATGAGGATACGGTGAGAGACCGTTTGAAAGTGTACGAAGAACAAACGTCTCCACTTGTTGCTTATTACCAGGCAAAGGCAACATCAAGTCAGCTTCAGTATTTTTCAATTGAAGGTCGGGGGACGGTGGTTGAGATCAAGGAAAAAGTACTCGGCGCGCTGAGAAACGTGCAATAAAACGGTCGATTCTCCCGCTATAAAGCCTCGCAAGTTTTTTTTCTAAAAGGTTGTCTTCAACCTGCAGAATTTTCTAAACTTGACCCCCATGCATCGGAGTACCGTTGCTTCACTTTTGGCTATGAGGTGGAGTTAAGCCGAGGAGATGCCCATAGCTGTGGACTTTTCGAAAACAAACAAAAGGAGCGTGAACGTGGTTGCAAAAAAGAAAGCTGCTGCCAAGAAAGCTGCCCCCAAGAAGAAAGCCGCAGCTAAAAAGCCCGCGGTTAAGAAGGCTGCTGCAAAAAAACCTGCTGCTAAGAAGAAGCCAGCCGCCAAGAAGGCAGCTGCTAAGAAGAAGCCAGCCGCTAAGAAGGCCGCTGCTAAGAAGAAGCCAGCCGCCAAGAAGGCCGCTGCTAAGAAGAAGCCAGCCGCCAAGAAGG
>PBWF01000100.1 GCA_002728935.1 Gammaproteobacteria bacterium
CGCGCTTTACCTGCGTCACTCTATTGGGCGCTGCCGATATCACCGTGACAGGAACTGACCGTCCGTCTTCTGTGAAGATCCGAGTCATCCCTTCTTTAATCCCTACAATGCCGATACTCATTAAATGTCTCCAAATACCGCTGGGTTACGCGAGATTGATTTGAACCTCGACCCCTGCGGCCAAATCCAGCTTGGTGAGTGCGTCTACGGTCTTCTCAGTTGGCTCGAGAATGTCTAGGACCCGCTTATGAGTGCGTATCTCGTACTGATCGCGCGCATCTTTATCAACGTGCGGCGATATCAATACTGTGAACTTTTCTTTCCGAGTGGGTAGCGGGATCGGACCTCTGATTTGCGCCCCCGTTCTTTTCGCTGTGTTCACGATTTCTTCCGTCGACACATCAATTAGTCGGTGATCGAAGGCCTTTAGGCGAATCCTGATTCTTTGATTTTGCATACTGCTCTCGTTTGCGCTGCTCTGCCTGAAATGAAAGATCGTTGCCGCCGCGCAACTAACCAGCGATTTCGACCGTCCCGTTTCTAAAAATTGGGATGCAAAAATACCCTCCTCTCAACGAGGAAGGGCACACATACGTGTTAATGCTCTCTCGAGCTTCCCTTGACTCTCTATTAGAGCCCTGTTTCCCGCAACCTTAATTGCGTTACCTTCGAGCAATTCACGTGCTCGCACTTGGACGAATTCTATCGCTTCATCAAAAGCGCAGAACCCGTCTCCCTCCAACCGTTTTCCGGGACAGTTGCCTTAACCGGATTACGGGACGCGAATACTACCCGCGATCCACCTGAATTGCTACACTTTTTCGCAGTCAATTTGGGCGGGAGGTCTATCGTACTGGCAAGTTAGATGCTTAGGTGAACAACCAGATAGAGCCTTATTTAACGCCCGCCGCCCAGCATTCGGGGCCCAAACTAACGAGGCTTACTCACCAACGTTTCAGCAACGTTATCGGGCACCTCTCGATACTTTTCAAATTCCATGGAAAATGACGCTCGCCCCTGCGTTGCAGAACGCATATCAGTAGCGTATCCAAACATTTCCGACAACGGCACCTCCGCTTTAACCGCCTTGCCTGCTGGAACTTCTTCCATTCCAAGCACCACTCCCCTTCGGCGGTTTAAATCCCCAATGATGTCGCCATAGTGTTCTTCTGGTGTAACAACTTCTACTTTCATCACCGGCTCTAACAATACTGGGCTAGCATTAAGTGCTGCCTCCCGAAGAGCCATCGATGCTGCCACCTTAAACGCGACTTCACTAGAATCAACATCGTGATAAGAACCATCGAACAATGTCGCGCGCACTCCCTGCAGGGGATAGCCAGCGAGCACGCCATTCGCTAGCTGGTCTTTTGCACCTTTTTCAACGGCACCGATGTACTCTTTAGGTACGACGCCTCCAACTATCTCATCGACAAATTCAAACTCGACGTCGTTAACCGGCTCAATCCTTAACCAAACGTGCCCATATTGCCCCCGGCCGCCGGTCTGTCTAACGAACTTGCCCTCTGCCTCCGCACTAGCGCGAATGCTTTCTCGGTAGGCCACTTGAGGCTTGCCGATGTTTGCCTCAACGCTGAATTCACGCTTCATTCGATCAACGATGATATCGAGGTGAAGTTCTCCCATCCCGCTGATGATCGTTTGACCGGATTCTTCCTCGACCCTAACTCGAAAAGACGGATCCTCGTTGGCTAATTTACTGAGTGCAACGCTCATTTTTTCCTGGTCTGCGGTTGAACGCGGCTCTACTGCAACGTGGATCACTGGATCAGGAAACTCCATTCGCTCGAGCGTGATGACTGCACGCTCATCACACAACGTGTCTCCTGTCGTTGCTAGTTTCAAACCAATCGCCGCGGCAATATCGCCTGCGCGCACTTCATTGATCTCTTGCCGATCGTTAGAGTGCATCTGGACCATTCGTCCGATGCGTTCTTTCTTCCCCTTAACGGCATTGAAAACAGCGTCTCCCGATTTCAAAACGCCGGAGTAGACTCTGAAAAAGGTAAGCGCCCCAACGAAGGGATCCGTCGCGATCTTAAACGCTAGGGCCGCAAAAGGTTCTTCGTCATCTGCATTCCGGAAAGCTTCTTTTTCCGACCCATCATCTAGAAACCCTCGGATTGCCTTGACTTCATTTGGCGCTGGCAAATAGTCCACCACCGCATCCAGAACAGTCTGAACGCCTTTGTTCTTAAATGCTGAACCACAGAGCGCTGGAACAATCTCGTTTCGCAGCGTTCGAGCGCGAAGACCAGCGACAATGTCCTCGATGCTCAAATCGCCATTTTCCAAATATTTCTCCGTTAGCTCGTCACTGCCTTCGGCTGCCGCTTCCACCATCTGCTCACGATAGTACTCGGCATCCGCTAACTGGTCCTCCGGGATCGGGCGGTCCTCAAAAGACAACCCTTGATCATCGTTGCTCCAGTAAATAGCGCGCATCGATACAAGGTCGATGACGCCCGTGAATGCCTCCTCGTGACCTACTTGCAATTGAACAGGGACGCACTGCGAGCCCAACCGCGTTTCGATCTGGTCGCAGACCCTTAGGAAATCAGCGCCTGCACGATCTAATTTGTTAACAAAAACGATACGAGGGACTTCATATTTGTTGGCCTGACGCCACACCGTCTCAGATTGTGGTTCAACCCCTGATGTTCCGCAAAATACCACAACTGCGCCATCCAACACTCTTAAGCTGCGCTCAACCTCAATAGTGAAGTCAACGTGCCCTGGCGTGTCGATAATATTGATGCGGTGTTCTGGATACTGCTTTGATGTGCCAGACCAAAAGGTCGTAGTCGCGGCCGAGGTAATTGTAATTCCCCGCTCCTGCTCTTGCTCCATCCAATCCATCGTAGCAGTGCCATCATGGACTTCGCCAATGCGGTGGGACAAGCCTGTGTAAAACAAAACCCTTTCAGTCGTGGTCGTTTTTCCCGCGTCCACATGCGCAACAATGCCGATATTACGATAACGGTCAATCGGCGTTGTGCGGGACACGGCTGGTTCGAGAATAGCTTGTTAGCGTTTAATAGCGATAGTGCGCGAAAGCTCGATTCGCTTCAGCCATCCGGTGCGTATCTTCGCGCTTGCGCACAGCGGCGCCGCGCCCTTCGGAGGCGTCTTGGAGTTCGCCCGCTAGACGAAGCGCCATAGACTTTTCGCTTCGATTTCGGGCTGAGTCAACCACCCAGCGCATGGCCAAGGCCATTCTTCTTGACGGTCTTACTTCAACAGGGACTTGGTAAGTCGCACCACCTACGCGTCTCGACTTCACCTCGACGGCGGGAGCCACCGCTTCCAGCGCCGCTTCAAACACGTCCAACGGGTTCTTGCCTGCTCGACTCTCGATCCGATCTAGTGCGCCATAAACAATTCGTTCAGCAACCGACTTTTTACCGCTGACCATTACATGGTTCATGAATTTTGCCAGCGTTTGATTGCCAAACTTGGGGTCAGGGATGATTTCTCGTTTTTCTGGGGTACGTCTTCTTGGCATGACTCTCTCTTCAGGTTATTCGAGATACTTTCACTCGACCTTACTTTGCCTCAGCGGGCTGAGGCATAAATGGTAGGCTTTTTAACCCACCTTGAATAGCACTGCGGTGCAATCGAGATGGGTTTGCTGCTTATTATTGTCTTACGATTCTTCTATGACTATCTTATGATTTGGGCTTCTTGGTTCCGTACTTCGAACGGCCTTGGTTCCTGTTATTGACACCACTTGCATCCAGTGCCCCACGAACCGTGTGATAACGAACACCTGGCAAGTCTTTGACTCGTCCACCGCGAATCAGCACAACGGAGTGCTCCTGAAGGTTATGCCCTTCACCACCAATATAAGACGTTACTTCCATCCCATTGGTCAATCGCACACGACATACTTTTCTTAATGCCGAATTAGGCTTCTTTGGTGTGGTGGTATAAACGCGGGTACAGACGCCCCGTCGCTGAGGGCAGGCCTGAAGCGCGGGCACATCACTCTTAGCTACCTTGCGTCGTCTAGGCTTTCGCACCAGCTGATTGATTCTTGCCATTCAATTTCTCCTTCGCATCCCCGTAGCCGGCTATGCCGCGTGACCCTTTTTACAGAGCCGCGAATTCTAATGAGCACCCACTCGTGAGTCAACTAACTCTGGAGGAAGTTTTACCCGGCCCACAATTTTTGTGCACCCCAACCCTTATAACAATTTACAGTTCGCCCTGACTTAATGCCTCGCTCAGTGCTAATTCCACTTCGCTCGCTGTTACCGTGGGCTCTTGATCACCACCCTCTCGGCGAGCCTTACGCTCGTTGTGATAGGTCAGCCCGGTTCCCGCTGGGATCAACCGGCCAACGATGACGTTCTCCTTCAATCCGCGTAGATAATCCCGTTTACCTGTCACAGCTGCCTCTGTGAGCACTCTGGTGGTTTCCTGAAACGAGGCAGCAGAGATAAATGACTCGGTTGCCAGTGACGCTTTCGTAATGCCTAGCAGCACTCGCTCACCAGCCACAGCGGCCTTGTCCTCTTCACCTAATCGATCATTCTCTTCAAGGTATTGATTGAACTCAATTTGCTCACCCTTTACAAAAGACGAATCACCAGAATCTGTTACCTCGATCTTTCGAAGCATTTGACAAACGATTACCTCAATGTGCTTGTCATTAATTTTCACGCCCTGCAAGCGATAGACGTCTTGGATTTCCTTGGTGATGTAGTTAGCAAGTGCTTCCACCCCTTTTAATCTCAGAATATCGTGGGGGTTCTCTGGGCCATCGGAAACGACTTCACCTTTTTCAACATGCTCACCCTCGAACACGGCCATATGCCGCCATTTTGGAATTAGCACCTCGTAGTGATCGCCGCCATCAGGCAGCACAGCGTTATCGGTTGGAGTAATCACCAAGCGGCGCTTGCCTTTAGTCTCTTTTCCGTAAGACACGGTCCCACTAATTTCGGCGAGTACTGCAGCCTCTTTGGGCTTTCTCGCTTCGAATAAGTCCGCGACTCGAGGAAGACCACCCGTGATGTCACTGGTCTTGGAACCTTCTTGAGGAATCCTTGCGATAACGTCACCAGCAGAAAGCTCATCGCCGTTCTCGAGCGATAAAATAGCATTTGCTTCTAGGAAATAGTGCGCGGGCAAATCAGTTCCCGGCAACATCAGCGCCTTGCCTTTGCCATCTACGAGCAACACAGCCGGACGCACATCTTTCCCTGCGCTAGGCCGATCCTTCGGATCTATGACTGAAATGCTACTTAAACCGGTTAGCTCATCAGTCTGACGTCGTACCGTGATTCCTTCCTCCATATTCTCAAACACGACCTTACCCGCCACTTCAGTAACAATCGGTCTAGTATGAGGGTCCCAGCTGGCAACAACAGCGCCCGAATCGACCTCATCACCAGCGGTTGCCTTGATGGTTGCCCCATAAGGCACCTTGTAGCGCTCTCGCTCCCGGCCCGTTTCAGAGTCGGCGACAGCGAGCTCACCGGATCGCGATACAGCAACCAAATCGCCGTTTGGCTTCTCGATTGTCTTGAGATTATGGAGCCGAAGGGTCCCTGCATGTTTAGCTTGAACGTTATCGACCGCAGTTGCTCGTGAGGCAGCTCCACCAATATGGAACGTACGCATCGTGAGCTGCGTTCCAGGCTCACCGATGGACTGAGCAGCGATTACACCGATGGCCTCACCAATGTTAACGAGATGACCGCGACCCAAATCACGACCATAACAATTGCTGCAGATCCCATATCTTGTCTCACAAGTGATCGCGCTGCGAACTTTGATCTCGTCAACACCCATGGACTCAATCTCATCGGCCAGCTTCTCATCAATAAGAGTGCCTCGAGCGATCAGCAACTCGTCGCCTGCCGTGTTAAAGACGTCTTCTGCAACCACTCGGCCCAGCACGCGGGTGGCGAGACCAGCAATCACATCGCCGCCCTCGATAACCGCGTTCATGATAAGACCCTGGTCAGTGCCGCAGTCCTCTTCTGTAATTACCAGATCTTGCGCAACATCGACTAAACGTCTTGTCAGGTAGCCTGAATTTGCCGTCTTCAATGCGGTATCGGCCAATCCTTTCCGCGCACCGTGTGTCGAGATGAAATATTGCATGACTGACAACCCTTCTCGGAAGTTTGCCGTAATGGGCGTCTCGATAATCGACCCGTCGGGCTTTGCCATCATGCCGCGCATCCCGGACAACTGTCTGATCTGTGCGGGTGAACCTCGCGCCCCCGAATCGGAGTACATCCAAACACTGTTGAACGAGGATTGCGCCTCTTCTTCACCTTCACGGTTGACCACCGTCTCCGTGCTTAGCGTATCCATCATCGCGTTACTGACCTGGTCACTCGCTCGTGTCCAGATATCGATGACCTTGTTGTACTTCTCTCCTTGGGTCACCAAGCCCGAAGCAAACTGGCTTTCGATCTCTCGGATTTCATTCTCCGATCGATTGATGATGTCGGCTTTTTCAGCGGGGATAACGAAATCTTCCACGCCGATAGACGCGCCCGAGCGCGTTGAATACTGATACCCCATGTACATCAACTGGTCAGCAAAGATGACCGTTTCTTTCAGCCCAACCCTTCGATAGCAAAGGTTGATCAGCCGCGACATATCCTTATTGACCATCGTTTTGTTAACTTCATCAAACGATATGCCCTCTGGAACAATCTCATAGACCAAGACTCGTCCGACGGTAGTTTCGTGAACGCCAGAGTGTGCCTCAATCTCTCCGTCATCATTGATCACCCTCTCGTTTACACGAACTTTGACTTTTGACTGCAGGCCAACAGCGCCTGTGCTGAATGCTCTCGATACTTCATCCGTATCCGCAAATAACATTCCCTCACCAAGATCATTGACCCTATCCCTAGTCATCCAATAGATACCAAGCACCACGTCCTGCGATGGAACGATAATAGGCTCTCCATCCGCGGGTAATAAAACGTTATTAGTCGACATCATCAGTGCGCGGGCTTCTAGCTGCGCCTCAAGGGTGAGCGGGACGTGCACTGCCATCTGATCACCATCGAAGTCAGCGTTATAAGCCGTACAAACAAGCGGATGCAGTTGAATCGCTTTGCCTTCAATCAAGACGGGCTCAAATGCTTGAATCCCGAGCCGATGAAGCGTCGGCGCACGGTTCAATAGCACAGGATGTTCCCGAATGACCTCTGCGAGGATATCCCATACCTCTGAGGTTTCTCGCTCAACCATCTTCTTGGCCGCCTTGATAGTTGTGGCTAGGCCTCGTGCTTCAAGCTTTCCAAAGATGAATGGTTTAAACAGCTCTAACGCCATTTTTTTTGGCAGGCCACACTGATGAAGACGTAACGTTGGCCCGACGACGATAACGGAGCGTCCAGAATAATCGACCCGCTTACCGAGTAAGTTTTGTCTAAACCGACCTTGCTTGCCTTTAATCATATCGGCAAGTGATTTCAAGGGCCGTTTATTAGTGCCCGTGATCGCTCGCCCTCGACGGCCGTTATCCAGCAAGGCGTCAACCGCCTCCTGCAGCATACGCTTTTCATTCCTGACGATGATGTCGGGCGCCGCCAAATCGAGCAACCGTTTCAAGCGATTGTTTCGGTTGATGACCCGGCGATACAGATCGTTTAGATCGGATGTGGCAAATCGACCACCTTCGAGTGGTACGAGCGGCCTTAGATCAGGCGGCAGTACTGGCAGCACGTTGAAGATCATCCACTCTGGCTCGTTTCCTGAGGAAACAAACGACTCAAGCAGCTTCAGACGCTTAGTCAGCTTCTTGATCTTGGTATCTGAGTTGGTCTGAGGTAGCTCCTCTCGAATCTCTGCAACTTCTTCGCGGATGTCCATTTGAGCCATCAAATCTTGGATCGCTTCGGCACCCATCTTGGCTTCAAACTCATCACCGAATTCCTCAAGTGCCTCGTAGTACTGCTCATCGTTGAGCAGCTGACCTCGCTCAAGCGATGTCAGACCCGGATCGATTACGACGAAGCTCTCGAAGTAAAGAATTCTCTCGATATCCCGCAGGGTCATATCAAGAAGCAAACCGATGCGGGATGGTAGTGACTTCAGAAACCAAATGTGCGCGACAGGTGCTGCAAGTTCGATATGTCCCATCCGCTCTCTACGAACTTTGGCAAGCGCAACTTCTACTCCACATTTCTCACAAATAACGCCGCGATGCTTTAACCTCTTGTACTTCCCGCACAAGCACTCATAGTCTTTGGTGGGCCCAAAAATCTTTGCGCAGAACAACCCATCTCTTTCTGGCTTAAAGGTTCGGTAGTTGATCGTTTCTGGTTTCTTAACTTCACCGAACGACCAGGCTCGGATCATCTCTGGGGAGGCGAGGCCTATCTTCAATGAGTCAAACTCTTCGCTTTGACCCTGTGCTCGCAACATATTTAACAAGTCTTTCACTGTATTCCTCCAACTAGTGGGCGGTTAGCCCGCAGAAATTCGTTTAGATAATTGCCTCAGATCGCTATTCGTGTTCCAACTCAATATCGATCCCCAGCGAACGAATTTCCTTCACCAAGACGTTAAAGGATTCGGGCATGCCCGGCTCCA
>PBWF01000101.1 GCA_002728935.1 Gammaproteobacteria bacterium
CACTGCGAGCGCGTTGATGCTATTGAGTCACTGCCGTGTCTGAATTGGATCAGTTGCGTGAGGCTGCAAAGGTCGTTTATGCGTCGATTAGCCCTTCACCCCAGATCAGATGGCCACTCCTTGAATCGAGGCTTGGCTGCCCTGTTTGGCTGAAACACGAAAATCATCTCCCGACGGGGGCGTTTAAGGTGCGAGGTGGGATTCACTACTTTGCTCGATTAGCGGCGACTGCGATGCCAGAGCGTGTGATCTGCGCAACGCGGGGTAACCATGGCCAAAGCGTCGCCTTTGCGGCAGCGGCGGCAGGAGTAGAGGCCGTGATTGTTGTCCCCCGCGGCAATAATCCGGAAAAAAATGCGGCCATTGAAGGATTCGGGGCAAGGCTTTTGGTAGAGGGTGATGACTTTGTTGAGAGTCTCCGTTTCGCCGAAGCCCTGGCGCAAAAGGAGAATCTGCACTGGGTGCCGTCATACCATCAGGATTTAGTGGTGGGCGTTGGCACTTATGCGCTTGAACTATTGAGCGCAGCGCCTGATTTAACGCGCATCTATGTTCCGATTGGATTGGGCTCTGGAGCTTGCGGTGTCTTGATGGCAAAAGCAGCGCTGCAGCATTCAGTGCAAGTAATTAGCGTTGTATCAAGTCACGCGCCGACTTATTTGCAATCGATCATGGAGGGTTACCCCATCGCGAGCGATAGTGCCGAAACCATAGCTGACGGGCTAGCCGTTCGAGAGGCAAATCCCGAAGCATTGTCGTGGCTGAGAACAGGACTATCAAAAGTGATGTCGGTCACCGATGACGAAGTCACAGAAGCCATGCGCATCTTGTTAAAGGGGACTCACAATCTAGTCGAAGGAGCGGGCGCCGCACCGTTTGCCGCGGCATTACGCGACCAGGCGTCCATTGGGGATGGTGAGTCAATTGGGGTGATTATCTCTGGTGGCAATGTTTCATCTGGGTTGCTTAAACAGACACTAGAAGAAGGCTGGCGCGCACGATCGGACCCGCTTCATTGGTGAAATGCAAAGCCATCCACGTGAGCCATTGGGTATTGGACGCGTAAGATTCAGCTGAGTTTCTCTTAGTGACGGTGTATTGCAGCGTAACCCTGCCAGCCGCCATCAGTGGGCGAGCGAGCAAACTGAAAAGGCGTTCAAAAAACAACAGGAAACCCCAGAAGAAGCTCCGAGTAAGAAGCTCCTAGCAGGAAGAAGCTGTCAATAAGAAGAAGCGCTAATTAGGCAGAAGAAAGTGAAACGACGTGGAAGCAAATAAGCCACCGAATGGGCAGCACCGCTCCTTGACCGAGGGGCCAGTGAGCCTCCACTTGTCCCGCTTAACCGGCTTCATGCTCCTTGGTTTCGTGGCCGTTATGGGCGCAAACCTAATGGAGTCGCTCTACATTAGCCAGGTTGGCACTTTGGAGCTGGCGGCGCTCGGATTTACCTTTCCTCTAGTCATGATGATGCAAGGCGTAACCATGGGGCTTGGCGTTGGCGCCTCGTCAGTTGTTGCGCGCAAGATCGGTGCTCATGATTGGACCGAAGCAAAAAGGCTGATGAGCCATGCGATTTGGATGGTCATCGGCTTCACGATTGCCCTCTCATTTATCGCGTATTGGTCGCTTGAGCCCATCTTTGGGCTGCTCGGCGCGGATCAGGCGGCGGCTGAGCTTGCGATTCAATATATGAGCCTATGGTTAGTCGGGTTGCCTTTTTTTGCCGTAGCGATGGTTGGCTCATCACTCATGCGCGCAGCCGGAGACGCGACCAAACCAAGCTATCTGATGACCTTTAGCGCGGTGATCCAGATCGTATTGGGCCCGCTTTTTATTTTTGGCATGGGCGCTTGGGATGGACTGGGCATGCCGGGCGCGGCGTGGGCGTTTTTGGTGGCGCGCTTTCTTAGTTTTGTGATGTACCTCTGCGTCATGCGTGAAGATGGCCTACTAGTCCCAGGGCTCGAAGGGTTTGCCGCATCGAGCCGAGCCATCTTGCATGTTGGCCTCCCCGCAGTGGCCGCTAATCTAATCTCGCCCGTGTCGATGACAGTGATTACACGGTTACTCGCAGGCCACGGCACAGCGGTAGTTGCAGGATTTTCCGTAGCGTCCCGAGTCGAAACCTTGTTTGCGATGTTTTTATGGGCGCTTAGCATGAGCATTGCGCCCATCATTGGTCAGAACTGGGGCGCTGGACGGTTCGATCGTGTTGATTCGGCGCTTAAGACGGCCTATTGGTTTGCGCTCGGTTGGGGCTTGTTCTCGTTTATTGTCTTGGTCACAGCTGGACCGGTTGCGCTGACCTGGATCAGTGATGATCCGGAGGTGGTGGTCGCGGCGACAGCGCATTTATCGATCTTGCCAATCGGCATGGGTCTAATGGGAGTCATCGCGATCGCAACGTCGAGCTTCAACGCGCTGGGACGCCCAAAGCCTCCATTGATGATCTCAGTTATTCAGATGCTCTGCTTGTCGGTACCGTTTGCTTTGATTGGCAACGAATGGTTTGGATACGTTGGTATTTTGTGGGGTTCGGTCGCCTCGATATTTGTCACGGCTGGACTGTCTTTCTTCTGGCTGAGGTTCTCAATCAAACCGGAGGAAACCTTGATATCAAGCGATGCTCGAACCGCGAGCTAGGTGCGATTGGAGCGAGTGTTCACTGTCAAACCGAAGACGGCCACGGCCGCCAGCATGTAAAGCGCTAAGAACGTATAGAAGGCCCAGTCGTAGCTGCCCGTTGTATCAAACACCCATCCTGCGAACGGCGTCCCGCCCAGATGAATCATTGACATCGGTAAGCGCATCGCGCCCATAACGCGTCCGAATGAAGCGCGACCAAAGGCCGCCCCGACCACTGCGCCTTGCATAGGCACGATGCCGCCCATGCCAAAACCAAAACTACACGCGCCCAACAAAAAGCAGAAGTAGTCGGGCGTATTGAGCATGATGAGTTGCCCAACGATTTGAAAGCTAATGGCTAGCCATAGCGCGTGCCTGGTATCCCAGCGGTCCACAAGCGCGCCGTAGGCGAGCTTACCAAACACACCACACCCCGCGGTGGCAGCGGCGATCAATGATGCTGCTTGCAGGTTAATCCCTCGGTCGGTGAGCTGCGGCACCATGTGAATGAGCGTTCCGGACTGCACACAAAATAGAAGACCGATGATGGTGACCAAAAGCCAAAAATTTCGATCACCCAGGAACTCTTTGGTTCTGAGAGGCGCTTTGACGATAGGCAGTTCGGTCGGTGACTTTGCGCCGTCAGGCAATTGAGCGACATCCTCCGGGCGTGAGATTACGAGCCTTAACACCAGGGGAACGACCAGGGTGAGCGTAATCAGGCCGTACACCAAGAACCCGGAACGCCACCCAAGTTCGGTGACAAGGTAAGCACTGATATTCGGCATGATGACCCCTGAGACAGAGATCCCCGTCGCTGCGATCCCGAGCGCAGTCCCCCTTTTTCTTACAAACCAATTGCTAACCAGTTTTGATGTGGCCAGCTGGCCCATCGCGCCGGCGCCAAAGCCAACAAAAATGCTAAGGACTAGGTAGAACTGAAATGGAGATTGAACCACCGACAATAGGGAGAACCCAGTTCCCATGGAGAGCGCGCCGAGCGCCATGATTCGTTTTAGTGGATAGCGGTCGAGGGCTCGCCCAATGAATGGCGCGAGCATGGCGCCAACGCCTTGGGTGAGGGTAATGCCGATGGCAACATCTAAACGGGAATCACCGAATTCAGCCGCGATCGACTTAAAGAAAATGCCGTAGGAGTAGAAGAAAAAACCGACGGCAATGAAGTCTACGAAGAACGCCACACCGGCCATACGCCAACCAAGAAATGGTTGCGATGATGGGGCTTCAGTGTTCAAGTGAGGGTGTCCTCAGCAGTGCTACGGGGAAGCCGAAGTCTACGGAAGTGTCTCTTTTGAAGCGAGCTTTTTCGCTGATTAAGCCCCTTTCGCTGTTAGAGTCCCGTGGCCCAACCTAGGCTCGGCGATGGTGGAATGGGCACGACCCATCAAAGATGAATCAGGAGATAGCGATGGTGATGTTCAACGCTCCCAGTGATCAAGTCGTAGGCGAGACGGCGACCGGTCCCATTCATGGCTGGGTGAAGGCCGGATATGAGCCCGTGCTAACGGCCTTTGCCGACAATTTCGAGCATCGCGGCGAAGTGGGCGCGAGCCTCTGTATTCTGAAGGGCGACGAGACCCTGGTCGATGTGTTCGCAGGGACCTCGATTGACGGTGAGCAGCCGTGGCAACGCGAGACGATTAGTGTGGTCCACTCCTGCACCAAAGCCGCGGTTTCCCTCTCCCTTTTGTGGCTGATTGATCAAGGGGAGGTAGTGCTTCATCGCGAAGTTGGTGATTACTGGCCTGAGTATCGCGAAGCGGGTAAGGATGCAACTACCATCCGCATGTTGCTTGATCATTCGGCGGGGTTGCCAGCCCTTCGGGGCAAATTAGCCCCTGGTAGCTTTTTGGATTGGGATCTCATGGTTGAGTTGTTGGCAAAAGAAGCGCCTTTTTGGATGCCAGGCAGTGCGCACGGCTACCAGATGACAACCCATGGCTGGTTGGTGGGTGAGATCGTTAGACGCGTAACAGGGGCCTCCCTTGGACAGTTTTTCAATGAGCAGTTTGCTCAGCCTCTGGGTCTGGATTTTTGGATCGGCTTGCCCGATGACGAGCATCACAGGGTCACGCCGCTGAAAGGGGCGAAACCTGTACGTGGAGAGGCCGTCCCTGAGTTCACCAAAGCACTCCTTGATGATGCTACCGGCATTCCGGCGCTTGCGTTCTTCAATACTGGGAAGTTTAGGGCGGATGATCCGGCGAGCTACCGAGCGGAGTTCGGTGCAGGTGGCGGGATTACGAATGGCCGAGCACTGGCGCGACTCTTTGCTCCGCTGGCTATTGGCGGCAGCTTGGGGGGCACGCGCTTCTTCTCCGAGAGCGCGATTGATCAAATGTCAAAGACTTGGGTCGCAGGTGCCGACCAGACGCTGTGCATGCCTTCGCATTTCGGGTTGGGATTAATGAAGTCGATGGACAATACCTACCGGCCTTCAGGTGCGTTTGAAAGCTGCGTTATTGGCCAACATGCATTTGGACACGCCGGTGCGGGTGGGAGTATGGGGTTTGCTGATCCGGCTTTCGAGTTCAGTTTTGGCTACACCATGAATCAGATGGGGCCTGGTATTTTGCTCAACGAGCGCGGCCAAGCGCTTGTAGATGCCATCTACAGCGTCAATGGCTCCAGCCGATCTGCTGCTGGCGATTATCGCTAACCGCTAATCCCGGGACCTAAATACGGACATCAAACATCTAGCCTGGAGCCATCATCGACTCAGCGGATTTACTGTGCTGGAGGATTGAGGGATGGCCGCAAAGACGGCCTTGGCGCTCTGCGGTGTCGGTGTTAGGTTAGGGGTTCGGCGGGTATTGGGGAGGCGTTGCTCCGTACAGGGGAACGCGATCGCCGAATTGAATATGACGTCTCGCTTGGTTTACCTCATGGCTTGAAAGGCCTTGGGGAAATCAGTAGCCGTTCGAGAGATCATCGTGAAATGATCGGTGTGATCAGAGGAGCCCCTAAGCAGGCTCGTGACATTATTAAACTTAAGGTAACTAGGATATGAACTTTGAATTTTCAGAAGAGCAGAACTTGCTCAGGGAGCAAGCACAAAGCTTCTTAAAGGATCAGTGCTCCTTGTCGGCAGTTCGCGCCGTGCTCGATGGCGAGCAATCTTTTGACGAGGGGCTTTGGCAGCAGGTCGCCGCGATGGGCTGGACTGCGACCACCATTCCAGAGGAGTACGATGGGCTTGGGCTTAGCTATCTTGAGCTGTCCGTGATCGCTGAGGAGCTCGGCAGGCAAATCGCGCCCATTCCTTTCTCTAGTTCTGTATACCTTGCGACAGAGGCGATTTTGCTTGCGGGTTCTGATGCACAGAAAGCGCACTGGCTCCCCCAACTCGCGGCCGGCTCAGTGATTGGTTGCCTAGCGGTCAATGAAAGCGCCGGCGAGCCTTCTCCTGACGCCCTGCAATCCAGTTTCTCTGATGGCGAGGTCAGTGGCTCAAAGATTCCAGTCGCTGATGGTGACATCGCGCATCTCGCAGTGACTTTGGTCAATACGAGTGAGGGGCCCACCGCTGTTTTGATTGATTTGAATCAAACTGGCGTGACGCGAACACCAGTTAAAACAATCGACCCTAGCCG
>PBWF01000102.1 GCA_002728935.1 Gammaproteobacteria bacterium
AGCTTCCTGAATCAAAGAATAACAAGGCGGGCAGCGCGAGGCCGAGCAGGAATCCGAGGGGCGCCTGGTAGCGGATGATTCGCAGCGCTAGCAGGACGAGGCCTCCCAAGAGGAACCCCACATTGATCAATGTGTGCGGTCTATCAAATAGTGAGGTGACTCCCAGCATTTCCTCGACAGTCAGCGCGCCGCGATGCCTAAACGTGTCAAGCAGTGTCGCGCCAGAGTAGCCATCTACCGTGCTGGCAAACATCTTTGCTGCGAGCACTGACTGCCAGTCCCAATGACCATCCGTCGGATGCATCCAAAACGTTAGCTCCGCGGGAAAGGAAATCATGATGAAACAGTAACCCACTAATGCTGGGTTGAATGGGTTATTACCTAGCCCGCCATAAACGTATTTGCCTAAAACGAGTCCGGCAACCACACCAATGATGAGCACGCTGATGGGAACATAGGGCGGTAGGCAAAGGGCAAGCAGGCAGCCAGCAAGGATGGCGGCTCCGTATCCGCCAGATGGCATCGGTACCCGCCGGAGTTTGGCGTAACCTTGTTCTAGGAGTGCGCTTAGGGTTGCCGCAACGATTAGGTTTACAAGGATGCCAGGCCCCCACCAGAAGGTCATCGCGATAGCTCCCGGGGCGAGGGCTAGGAGTGTTATCTGCATCAGCTTCGCGGTGGTCATTGTGGACCTGCCTTGATTCGTTCCAGGAGCGCACTTGCATCGCTTTGTTTAGGCCGCGTTTTTAACTCTGTGCGCTTGCTTGCGACGCGCTGCTCATGTCGCTCGTATCGATGAAGTGCGTGCTGCGCCTCAGCGGCCTGGGTGCCTCGTATTTGATCCTCGTGCTTCATCCACTTGAACATGTCGGTCAATGGGATATCGGCAGGACACGCTCGGTCGCACAATCGACACTCGATGCAGGCCGCTAAATTCCAGTCTCTGGCGACCGTTTCTTGGTCGCGTTGCAGCAGTAGCATATGTGGCGCCAGGGACTTCGGGCAGTGGAGCTCGCACTCGCCACACCGTATGCAGGGTGCGTGAGGGGTTGGTGGCAAGGGCGCAGTATCCAACTCGGCGACAGGTATGAGTTCTATGCAGTCCACTGGACAAGGCGGCAGACACAACTCACATCCCGTGCATTCAGACTCGATAATGGTGTGTGTGAATTGCTGTGCGCCAACGATGGCATCGACTGGGCAGGCCGGTATACAAAGCGTGCATCCGATGCATTGGGATTCATCGATACGCGCGATCTGCTTAGGCGCTGTGGCAGGTACCTCTGCAGATAGCGGCAAATCGGGTCGGTTGAGTTGACGACTGAGTTGCTTGATCAAAGCCTCGCCGCCCGGTGGACAAAGATTGATGGGTGCGCCTTCAGCGATGGCCTCGGCATAAGGTCGGCACCCGCCATAACCGCATTGGGCACACTGTGTTTGGGGGAGTAACTGGTCAATGATCGCCGGCAAACTGTCCCGGTCTTCAGGATATCGGCGATCCGCCCATAGAAGCATCGCAATGCCAAGGGCGGAGATACTGCCTAATGTGAGCATCGCGCTGATCATGTGGCGCTCGATATGCCAATAAAACCCATGAATCCTAGCGCCATGATGCCAGCGGAGATGACATGAACCGAGACGCCTTGAAACGCCTTTGGCACCATTTCATCAGAGATCCGCTCGCGCTGAGCAGCGAACGCGAGCAGGATTAAACCAAACCCAATGCCGCTACCAAGTCCAGTAAGGATTGCCTCTGCCAGCGATGCATGCGTGCGTACGCTGATGAGCACAGTACCGAGCACCATGCAGTTGGTGGTAATAAGCGGAATATAAACCCCAAGCATCTCGTGAATCAGTGGTTGCGTGGCGCGGATCAGCACGGCCATAAACTGCACCAGCAATGCGATAACAATAATGAAAGCGATTATTCGAAGATAAGTCAGCGCAAGCGGTACCAACACATACGTATCGATGAGGTACCCAACGCCCGAAGCCAAAGTCATAACAAACAATGTGGCTCCAGCGAGGCCAAGCGCGCTGACAAGGCGCTGGCTAGCTCCCAGGAAGGGGCAAAGGCCAAGGAACTGCGTGACCACGACATTATTTACAAAAATAGCCGAGAGCAGCAGTGTGAGAAGATCAAACATGATTCAGATCAAGTGACTTGCATACCAGGCCTAGCCCCTTCGTCAGGCGAGATCAGGAAAATGTCTTCACCCCCTGGACCAGCCGCCAGCACCATGCCCTCTGAGACACCAAATTTCATTTTTCGAGGTTGCAAGTTGGCGACCAGGACAGTCAGCTTTCCCTCTAAGTCAGAGGGGTCGTAGGCCGATTTGATTCCTGAGAAGACGGTTCGCGTGTGATCGCCGACATCGAGCGTGAGTTCAAGGAGTTTATCAGCGCCGTCAACCGGCGCTGCTCGGACAATCTTCGCTACCCGCAAGTCCACCTTGGTAAAGGTCTCAATGCCAATAGATTCCGTTCCATCGCTCGCATCGGTTTGTGTTTCGGCCGGCTTTGGTGACGAAGTGTTCTCTGCGGGTGCAACCAAAAGGTCGACCTGCTTTTGGTCGAGGCGCGCCAGCAAGGGGGTGAAAGGATTGATCGTGTGGTCACAGAGCGGCGATTCGAGATCTTGCCACGAGAGTGGCTCGATATTCAGAAATTGCTCTGCTCGCTCGGCCAACCCAGGCATGACGGGCTTCAGATACACCACGAGCAAACGAAACAAATTGAGCCCGTCACTACAGACCTGATGGGCTCGCGATCTGGTTGCACCATCCTTGATGAGTGTCCACGGTGCTTCCTCAGCGATAAATTGATTCGCTTGATCCGCAAGCGTCATGATTTCGCGCATGGCCTTGCTGTAATCGCATTGCTCGTAAAGCGCGGCGATTTCCTCTGCAATGGCGGTCATAGCATCGAATAGGTCCGTTTGAACCGATGCGCAAAGATTGCCGTCAAATTGCTTATTGATGAAACCGGCACAGCGACTCGCGATATTGACGACTTTTCCCACAAGGTCGGCATTCACCTTTTGCCGAAAGTCCTCGAGGTTGATGTCCATGTCGGTCACACCCGAGGATAGCTTGCTCGCGTAGTAATACCGCAGATGTTCAGGCGACAGGGTGTCCAGGTAGTGCCGCGCGGTAATGAAAGTCCCCTTGGACTTAGACATCTTCTCGCCATTGATAGTGATAAACCCGTGAACTTGTACTCGAGTTGGTGTGCGATAGCCTGCTTGCTTCAACATGGCCGGCCAAAACAAAGTGTGAAAGTTGATAATGTCCTTGCCGATAAAGTGATGGACTTCGGCCGTGGAGTCAGGGCTCCAAAAGGCATCAAAGTCAATGTCTTGCCTTTGGTCGCAAAGGGCGCGGAAGCTACCCATATAGCCAATTGGCGCATCTAACCAAACATAGAAATATTTGCCAGGCTCACCAGGAATCTCAAAACCAAAGTAAGGCGCGTCGCGAGAGATATCCCAGTCGTGAAGCCCATCATCCAGCCACTCGTTGATTTTATTTTTAACCGCTTCCTGTAGGGTGCCGCTGGCAGTCCACTCGCGCAGAAAGTCAGTCTGATCAGATAGTTTGAAAAAGATGTGGTCGGAATCCTTAACCACTGGCGTGGACCCCGACAGGGTGGATTTAGGCTCAATGAGATCGGTGGCGGCATAGGTAGCGCTGCATTGATCGCAGTTGTCTCCGTATTGATCTGCAGCGCCGCATTTAGGGCAGGTGCCTTGAACGAAGCGATCTGCCAGGAATAATGATTTTTCCTCGTCATAAAGCTGGGCGACCGAGGCTTTCCTGATCGAGCCAGCTGATTTGAGCGCTAAATAGATAGATTCAGATAAAGCCTGGTTTTCAGGAGAGTGTGTCGAGTGATAGCAGTCATAGCTAACCATAAAATCGGAGAAATCTGCGCGATGATCACTAGCAACAGCGTCGATATGGGCTTCCGGGGTCATCCCCTGTGCTTCCGCGTGCAGCATGATTCCAGTCCCATGAGTATCATCCGCGCAGACAAAATAGGTTTGATGACCCTGCATGCGTTGGAACCGCACAAAAATGTCTGACTGCACATGCTCTAGCATATGTCCGAGATGAATGGGGCCGTTTGCGTAGGGTAGAGCAGAGGTCACTAGAATTGAGCGCGTCACGGTTTCGGTCTCTAAAAGGGAGACGGTAATTCTACCCGAATCCGAGGCACCGAGCCGCAAGTGTCGATGACCCAACCTTGACCAAACTACCGAAGTAGCGTGGGGACCAGGCTAAGCACCCATAGTCCCGGTGCGGCATTTACTACCGCCATTCTGGTTAAAATGCAGCATCGAGAAATCTATCAGGCTTCGCGACGAGTAAGCCTCTGTACAGATTTTAAACATCCAAAGAACTAGGTAGAACAACCATGGCAGAACAGGCATCTGACACCATCACGCTCCCGCAAGTCGGGCGAATTATCGCGGTTGGATCTGGCAAGGGCGGCGTCGGGAAGTCAACGGTCGCCTGCAATCTGGCAGCTGCGCTGCACGCACAAGGGGCGAGCGTAGGCCTTCTCGACGCAGATATTTACGGGCCCAGCGTTGGACGCCTGCTCGGGGTGGCACCCGAGACCCGGCCAGAAGTAGCGGGTGGGCACTTAATGCCGGTCGTGGCGAGGGGATTGGTCACGATGTCGATGAGTTACTTGGGCAGCGAGCGAACGCCTGCTATCTGGCGGGGGCCTATGGCGAGCGGTGCGCTTCAGCAAATGCTGACGCAGACGAAGTGGCCTCCATTGGACATCCTAATTATCGACATGCCTCCTGGTACAGGCGACATCCAGTTAACCCTTGCTCAACGAGTGCGCCTCGATGGTGCTGTGATTGTTACTACCCCCCAGGATTTGAGCCTCTTAGACGCACGAAAGGGGATAGAGATGTTTCGAAAGGTCGAGGTGCCCATTCTTGGCATTGTAGAAAACATGAGCACCCATGTTTGCTCTCAATGCGGCCATGAAGAGCCTTTATTTGGGGAACAGGGAGGCCAGATGATTGCCGAGGAGTATGGTGTCTCATTGCTTGCTGAACTTCCTCTGGAAATCGGTGTGCGAATGAGCTCAGATCAAGGCATACCGCTCGTCCAAATCGAGACTAGCGCAGCCCTTGGCACTCACTACCACGCGCTAGCGAGCGCCGTTCAGACGGCGATGTCAGCGCAAGGCGACGCAACCGAATTTCCCACGATCGAAATCGTCGACGATTAATAGTGGATAGGTTGTGATGGATAGGTTGTGATGGATAGGTTGTGATGGATAGGTTGTGATGGATAGG
>PBWF01000103.1 GCA_002728935.1 Gammaproteobacteria bacterium
GATCCCATCTCGAACTCAGCAGTGAAACGATTTAGCGCCGATGGTAGTGTGGGAGTTCCCATGTGAGAGTAGGACATTGTCGGGCATCAAACAGAAAGCTTGGTTGTGAAAGCAGCCAGGCTTTTTTTTTGCTTGTTACCAGGCTTTTTTTTTGCTCGTTATATGCTGACACAAGACCTAATCATATCTCGCGGTTGCCTTGATCCTCATGATCGGTATGCCGCGCTTTTATGGAGCGCCCGGCGCTAAGCGAATAAACCGCACGATATCCCTCCGTTTCAAAGGCCCCAGGCGATGGCCGTATACAACGCTCGATGCATCGGCACATCCCTCTGGCTTGGGCTGGATTCACAGTAACAGACAAGCTCACCCTGTTCGAAACGAATGCTTGATTTGATTGTGGCCTAGCTGCACGCGAAACCCACGCTCAATCGACCACTCCAGAGAGAGGCGATTGGCGAACATATCCTCCTTGCGGGAAACGGACTTGATAATCGCCCTCGAGTCTCTCATCCGGCACATAGTAATCGGTGCTGATAAAGTGCGCGCCCGAATCAAAAGCGGCGCGCATGCGGGAGTAATCGCTGGTGCGCGCCTCAACCGTATCAGCGTCCGCTCTCGTGCGAACCAAAAAACCCTCAGTCGCCCGCTCTTTAATCTCGTCGATCGCCCCAAGTGGGTTATTCATCACTAAAATTGCCGCTCGATCATGGCTAGGAGGCAAGCTCAAAAACAAAAGCTGTTCATCATTTTGATAGTCCTCCAAATAGCTGGCGGTTTTACTAACAGGCTCGTCAATCAAGAAAATGAAACGTCCGCGCATTTCAGAGAGATCCGGCCAGCCAACGGTTGTAATTCTTTCTCGAAGGGAGCGGCTGCCCTTTTGGACTTCGCTGGGTGTAATTAGTTTTTCTAGCCCGAGTGTCGATTTGAGATCCTGGTGAAGGTTCCAGTATCCGGCTTTCTCGAATGGCAGGGGAGTGGTTGAGCCTGGTAATTCAATAGGAGCCGTTTTGAGGTTTAAGCTAATGAAGATAGGTAGATGCCCTGGATTGGCATCGCTGAATACTCGAAATGTCTCGAGGCATTCTCGAAAAGTCAGGCAGTGACTCTGGTAATCGATATCTTGGATGTGCAGGACTTTTAACCCTGAGCTGCCCAGCGCCTCTAGCTCCCGTTCATTGAATGCTTGCGTGAGCGGATGAAGCCACCTTCCCAGTGGGCGGCTATAGCGGGCCCCTTCCGGGTCGCGGAATACATCGATTTCAAAAACACGCAATCCCAGTGTTAGCTGTTCTTCAATGGAAATGTGATTGTAATCAAGACCTTGCGCGACCGCTGGTTCTACCCATTCGAGAAGTGACATCAAGTTAGCAGGCATGGCCTTTTTGTAACTGTTGTGACTGCCAATCATCTGAATAGTAGATAAAGCAATGTCGGGCAGGCAGGTCAGGTCCTCATCAGCGTGACTGGTTCGAGGTTCGAAGAGGACCATCATGAATGTGAGGGCGGTTCCAAAAATGGTGGCGGATTTTATCCATCGAATTGTTAGTGTGCGATGGGTCATTGATGATCCCGGACTGGATATAAGGCGCAAAATGGTCGCTCGTTCATAAACGGTTGGCGAAGAATTGTAACTCTACAAGGCTTGAGATGGCTCACAGAGGAGCTCCCAGTAGATTGAAAGCAATAGGCGATGCACGGACTTTTTGCTAGGAGCGTGACACGCTTCCATCAATGGTGGACTCGAATCAGCTAAACTGTCTGCTGGGCAAATGAAGAGTGATGAAAATGCGAGCCTATTTGATGGTCATGACAATGTTAATAGTCAGTGCTTGCGGAGGAGGGGGCGGCGGTTCCTCCTCTCAGCAAGCGCCTGTTTCTCAAGGGGGCTCTTCTGGAGGTTCAGGCGGCAGTGGTAGTGGGTCTAGCGGTGGTGGTTCTTCAAATACTGGTCCTGAATGGGTGGAGGGGGAGTTCGGGGACTGGAGGCAGGATTACATTGCTCAATGCGAGAACCCGCGCACCTCCTCCGAATATGACGACACCCAAGGGTCAACCGCTTTAGAAAAGTTTTGGATTCGAGACTACAGCTTTGACACTTACCTCTGGTACGACGAGATAACGGACTTCGACCCAAATAGTGATGAGGAGACCCTTGATGCGGAGCTTCGGGATAAGGGTGTTTCAGAAAGTCGGTTAGAGGATTGGATCGAGACGCGGAAGTATTTCGAATTAATGAAGACTTTTGAATTGACTGCCGCCGGTAATCCAAGGGATCGGTTTCACTTCACTTACGACACAGAAGAATGGGAGCAACTTACCCAATCCGGTGTATCTGCTGGCTATGGGATGGAATTTTACCGAGTGAGCAGCTCTCCACCTCGGCAATGGCTTGTCGCTTACACTGAGCCCAATACCCCCGCTTCAAATGGGGGCGTGGTGCGTGGTCTTGAGATTGCGGCCATCGACGGCGAGGACTTCAGGGACGGGGCTGATGTCGCAACCCTGAACGCGGGACTCTTTCCTGCAGAGCTTGGAGAATTCCACACCTTTACATTTCGTGACCCCTCCACCGACGAGACGTTTAGTGTTGACTTAGAAAGTCAGGAGATAACCTCGACGCCCGTTCAGTCCGCTAACGTAATCGAACGAGATGGCGCCAGCATCGGTTATGTGCTGTTTAACGATCACATACGAACAGCAGAATCGCTATTGATTGATGAGATGACGGTATTTCGCGATGCGAACATCTCAGAATTAGTGCTGGATCTGAGGTACAACGGCGGGGGCTATCTTGACATCGCTCGGATGGTGGCCTCGATGATTGCAGGAGAGGAAGCCGTTGGTCAGACGTTCAGTGAACTACAGTTCAACGATAAGTACCCCACAGTGAACCCGATCACGGGGAGAACGTTGTCGCCCTCACTGTTTGCGAACACGGCGCCGGGATTTGAAGTCAGTTCGAATACCCCTCTGCCGATGCTCAACTTGGATCGTGTGGTGGTGATATCAGGATCTGGTACCTGCTCGGCGAGTGAATCAATCATCAATGGGCTAAGAGGAGTGGGTGTGGACGTAGTGCTGATTGGCGATACCACCTGCGGTAAACCTTATGGCTTCTACGGTATCGACAATTGCAGTACCACCTATTTCACGGTCCAATTCAAAGGAGTTAATGCGCTGGGCTTCGGGGACTACACCGATGGATTTTCGCCAAGTGGAGCGGCGTTTCTGGGTGAAGAGGTAGAGGGCTGCGCGGTGTCGGATGATCTCACGCGACAGCTGGGAGATCCACTCGAAGCAAGGTTCGCAGCCGCGCTCGCGTACCTCGATACGGGTTCTTGCCCCGCAGCATCGGGTGTCTCGGAAAAGCTGGGCGGCCGCCCGATAGTGACGCCGAAGGGGATAGTCATTAAAAGGATGCCCCAAGGACTGATCGCTCGAGAGTAAAGGGACACAGCGGCCCATAGAAAGCCGCAGGTCCACATTTAAATAGTCCGTAAGTCGGGGCCCAGTGTCAGCTTCTCCAGCGATGCCTTGGCTTGCGGATAACCTCATTTCGGTGGGCAGATAGAGTTTTGTTAACTTGCATTTCCTATTCTGACTACCCAAACAAGAAAGCGACAGAGTAACGGAACGAAAAGGCGGGACGCCGAATGACGAGCTGCCGTTGCTGGTTTTCCATGCTTGGCGCCTGAGGCATAGGCGAGTCAACGTGAGGGAGAGTAGATGGTACCCAGTGAGTTGCAACAAAGGGATCGGCTGCTGCTCGCGACCATCGGTTTGCTGTCTTATTTCGCGTTGTCCGGCATGCTTGCTCCCATGGGTTTGTTGATTGATCCGATAGCGGCGCAACTGGATTTGACGGACGTCGAGGCTGCTCGGTTGTTGTCTGGGTTTTCCTCAGGCAATTTAGTTGGAGCGGTGCTCGCGCTCTTTATACTCAACTGGTTCAGCTACAAGCGAATCGTGATGACGATTTATACCTCGGCAGCTAGCGCCCTGTTGGCACTGGGTATTGTCAATGGGCCTACCCTTATTTGGTTCCTTCTCGCTGGCTTAGGATTGATGCTCGGCATCGGGCTTGCTGTGGCGGCTCAGCTGATATCGGTCATATACAAGGCGGATCATAGAGCCGCGCTGCTCGTGGCTACTGACAGTAGCTTCAGTTTGGCAGGCACTGTGATGGCAGGATTGACGGTGGTTCTGCTTGCGACGCCGATATTGGGGATACAGACCTGGGCTGGTGCCTATCTGCCCATCCTCATTGTAGTTTTATTGATACTTGGTATCGCCAGCTTCACGCGGTACCCCGCTCCGGAGGTTGCTACTCAATCTTGGCAATGGTTACGGTTGCTGCCATGGCCCGTGTGGTCCATCGGAGCAGCGCTCTTCGCTTATACCCTCGGCCAAACAACGGTGTTGCTTTGGTTGCCTTCGGCTTTAGTCAGTGAAGAGCCAGCTCTGTCTCTAGGCGGGCAGGCGGTCGGTCGCTATTGGATGGGTATGTTTTTCGGCCAACTGACGGCGGTGGTCTTGGTGATCTGGATAGGCCGCAGGAAAGTGTTATGGTTAGGTGCGTCCGGCGCGGCTGCGGGTGCCAGCGCGTTGATGATGACGCTCGATCAACCCGATGTGCTTTCTTTGGTGTCGCTTGTCTGGGGTATCTTCAACTTCGGAGCGCTGAAAATGTTAATTGCCCTTGCGACCGATGCGGTGAAGCGCCTTCCAGACGCCATGATTCCTGGATTGTTACTCCTAGCGACTGCTGGCACAGCGACCAGCCCATTACTGAGTAGTTGGGTTGTCGAGATAACAGGAGCGAGAGTCGCCATTGGCGTGGGTGTGGCCAGCTTGGTGGTCATGGCTCTATTGTCACTGGTGACCAGTAGCTATGTAAAACAAAGCGAGTAAGTGATCGGATCGTAGGGGCTAGTAAGGGGTAAGCAGCACTGATGGAACAAATAATTTTCGATACCGACCCGGGCATTGACGACGCGATGGCCTTGCTGCTTATCCATTCCCTTGAGGCGCTCGATGTCGTTGGCATAACCACTGTGTTTGGCAATGCTTCGATCGATACCTGTACTCGCAATGCGCTCTATATGTGTGAGCGGTTTGGTTTGTCTTATCCCGTGTACAGAGGGGCAGGTAGAACCATCGAAGGACAGGAGGAAACAGAATTTCCCGATTTTGTTCATGGGGAAAATGGTTTGGGCGACATCGATATCGGTCCGGTCAACCAGCGTGAGCAACAAGCTGATGCCGCCTCTTTTATCATCGACGCTTCCAAACAAATGAACGACCTGAGTGTGTTAGCTGTCGGCAGGATGACTAACGTCGCTGCGGCACTGATCCAAGATCCAGATCTAGCGCGCCGTCTCCACCGGGTGGTCATTATGGGCGGAGCAGTGTCAGTCCCAGGCAATGTGTCTGAGTGGGCGGAGGCGAATATTTTTGGCGACCCAGAAGCCGCCGACATTGTTTTCCGGAGCGGAGTCAGGGTTGATTTGATCCCGCTTGATGCAACGTTGATTAATCTTGTGACCAAAGATGAGCTGAAACGGCTTACCGAGCAATTGGGTGATGCCGGGGAATTTCTGTGGCAGATAAAACAACACTACCTCGAGTTTTATTCGACCAAAGGGCATGGCGATGTGTTCCCGATGCATGATTCCAGTGCTGCGGTTGCAATGGTGAATGCTGATCTATTTTCATGGCAAAGCGGCGAGCTGTCGTGTTTGCTCGATGGTGAGCAGCGCGGCAGAACCCTCATGAATGAGGCCGCTGCTGGCCTCCATCGAGTCGCTTTGAGTGCTGACAGAGAAAATAGTTGGGGATTAGTTAGCGATACTTTGCTGTCGGTATTCGCTAATTAAGCGACCACAGTGTGGAAGTTGCTCGAAGAAACGTTGATGGTCAGGTGTTTATGGCTGTTGAATAGCGCACCCAGAGGCTTCGTTCTGGTCAATTGCGTGCAAGAATTAGGTTCGGATAAACAAAAAATACTCATTAAATCATAAAGTTATGGGCTCGATTTGCGTTGACCCTGGAGGCTTGGTGGGCGTAGGGTCGTCAACAGGTCATGAGTTTTAGCGAAGCGAGCGATGCTACCTCCACCGTCTGCTGCCGCTCTCAATAAGCATTAGTTCCAGCGTTGATTGCACGAGAGATGCTGGAGAAGTGAAGGCTGGTAAGGGCTTGCGAGAGAGTTCTTCAGTCCTCACGGCAAATACAGCTGCGCCGGCAGAAGGCACCAAATCAACCAAGCAAAGTCAGGTTGGCATTCGGGCAGCCAAATTTGATTGGCTGTGAAAGGCAGGGTGTAAGTTGGGGTTTGACCAGGGAATTGGCCAATAAGAGAACCCGTCGTCAACTAACGCGCTTCCCATGCTGAATATGCTCATACCAAAAAGTTCCATCAAACTATGGATTATTGGTGGAAGTATTTCGCATAATATCGCTACAGTGCTCTGGAAGTAGTCTTCGCTAGCTATGAAGGACGGTTGGTGCCAAGCGCTGGAATCTCTTTATCGGTCGTTTTCACTCGAAATGGGATTGGGCCTTGATGTCATCCACCCATGTGGCGCTAGCGTAGAGATAAATAGACTTCCAGAGGTAATCGGCGTCGGGGCAGTGGCTATTGCATTCGTGTAGGCAGCTTGCTGTGCGCTGATCAGCAAAGGAATGTTGCTGTCTAATAAACTAACAATGGAGATCAGCATATGCCAATCGAGAGATCGAAACTCAATCGATTGCTCGCCGGCTTCGTGGGCGCGCCGCTCGCAGTAGGAGCATTCGCTCTTTCTGTTGGTGCAGCCTCGTCAGCGAGTGCAGAAGAGCTGGAAGAGGTGGTTGTCACCGGTTCCAGAGCAAAACCAAGAACGGTGGAAGATTCCCCCATCCCAGTTGATGTGTTCAGCCAAGCTGAACTCGAAGAGGTCGGTTACACCGATTCGAATGAGGTCATTAAGACACTCGTTCCATCGTTCTCAATTGGCCGTCAGCCAATCAGTGATGGCGCGACGTTTATTCGTCCCGCCAACTTACGGGACCTGCCAACCGACAAAACTCTCGTTTTGGTCAACAACAAGCGCCGCCACAGAGCAGCACTGGTGGCCATCGGTGGCTCAGGGACCCAGGGCCCAGACATAGCGACCATTCCAATGAGCGCTATTAAGAATATTGAAGTGCTGCGTGACGGTGCGGGCGCAATCTACGGGACTGACGCCATCGCCGGAACGATAAACTTTATTTTGAAGGACAACAGCGAAGGCGGGTCATTGTCCATCGACACGGGCGAATACTCGGAAGGTGACGGAGGAAGCGTCACGGTTCGGGGTAACATCGGTCTACCTTTAGGCGACAGTGGATTCCTCTCTATTTCTGGTGAGGCTTATGAAGCTGACCCGACCTATAGGGGAGAGCAGTACTGCCAGTCTTGGTTCGCAGTACCAGGTTGTGATGGGCAGAACGGGTCATACGCTTCGTTCGTTGCCAATGGCCGGGCAGATCGCGTTGCTGCTTCTCAAGAGGCCTCTTATCTGGCCAACTTCGCAAATGCATCAGTCGAAACCGAGAATGGAATCGTCCAGCCTTGGGGTCGGCCCAATGAGAAGCGATCAGGTATCTTCTATAACGCGGCAATCCCTGTGGAAAATGGTGAGATTTACTCTTTCGGTAACTACACCGCCAGTGAAGCCGATGGTAGTTTTTTCTATCGTTTTCCGTTTAATGGAACGATTGAAAACCTTCGTTCACAGGATGGCAGTATCTACTCGCCTCTAGAACTGTTTCCAGGAGGCTTTACGCCTCGTTTCTTTGGGGAAGTTACAGATGTATCGATTGTAGGTGGTTGGAAAGGCGATCTGACTCCAGATATGACATTGGACGTAAGCGCTCGCTATGGAAGCAA